>JAITQH010000026.1 GCA_031288985.1 Candidatus Methanoplasma sp.
TGCCATGCAGCTCAGGGGTGCCCCTGCAGAGACACTACCGGTATTCGATGATCAAAGGAATCCCCGTCTCCGATTTGGGGGGGGGGGTCTCTGAAGACATTCTCCGAAAACTGCAGTCAGACGGCATAAAAACTGTCAAAGCTTGGGGTTTATCCTACAATAATGACCTGCCCGGCGGTGGGAGGAATTCAAAAACGTGGGAAAAACTTAACGTGGGGGACAAAGTTATATTCTATGGGTCGAAGAAATTGTTTTCCCATGGCGTGGTGTTGTCAAAATTCAAGAACCGCCCGCTGGCCGAAATGTGGTGGGGACGGGACAGCAAGGGCAATACATGGGATTTGATCTTTCTCATCAAAGATCTGGTGGAAACAGATGTCCAATGGAATCCGGCCAGAATGGGTTACGGGGACAAGCATGTCGTCCAAGGCGCTACGCTTTACGATCTATCCGGATCCAAGGGTCAGGAATTGTGGCAAATGCTTCTGGAAGGGCAAAAACAGAAATGACTGAGATCTCCTGATTCGGCCGCATCTTCATGATGTGGGTTCACGCGTTCAAGCCACAAAGTTGTTGATGTGCCGCATCCCTTTGAACGCCTTGAAACGCCGCCCGGCCGCGCAATAAACGATAATCATGACAACATCAGTTTCCGTTCAGTCCGTTGTGGAGAAGACCGCCGTGTTCCTTCGCGGCGCGGACATCGTCCACAGGGCGATGATCAACGTGAACACGGACAGCGTCAATGCGTCCGTCGCGCCCTGCGGTGAAGAAGCCGTCGTGTTGGAATGGCGCGTCCGTAATGGGCGGAAGTCTGTGTTTGAGCACGCATCAAAGTTAAATACTATTCACACTATGTAAAGTATAAGATACATTATGTCTGTTTAAAATGACATGATGTAAAGGGAAGAGGATAAAATGTCATTTGGAGTCAAAGCAGTGAACGCGACGGCAGGCGCCATATTGCTGGCGGCGTATGTCGTATTGGCATTGGGGCGGGGCGCGTCCGGACCGGAGGATATCGACAGTCTGAGATCGTTGGCCGAATTCATGCTCGTGTTCGCGATCGTGGGTGTTGTTGCGATAATTGCGGTGAACATCATATATCGTATCGCGGTCTGTGCGGTGTTTGCGGCAAAGAACAAAGATGCGAACGACGGAGATATCGAAAGGAGCGTGTCGGCCGTCGTCGGATGCGAGGATGAGATGGACAAACTGATCAACCTGAAATCCCAACAGATCGGGTACGCATGCGTGGGAATGGGCATCGTTGCGACGCTGTTTGCCTTCGCATACGGCGATTCGCCCGCGCTGGCCCTGAACATCCTGTTCGCATCGCTCCTGCTTGGTGTGATAGCAGAGGGCTTCGCGTCCTGCGGCATGTATGCGAGGGGAGTCCGCCATGGCTGAAAGGCTTGTGATCACGAACAACATCCGGAAGCTCAGATTCTTCGCTGACGAAATGACGCAGTTGGATCTGGCGGAAAGGGTCAACGCTTCCCGGCAGACCATCATCGCTTTGGAGGCGGGAAAATACACGCCGTCGCTGGAACTGGCGTTCCGCATCGCGAACGTGTTCGGAGTGGCCGTCGGCGAGGTGTTCGAATGCCGCGCGGATGCGGAAGGATGAGCACCGCCTCATATTCGGCGTCCAATGCTCGGATCGCGGGGCGGCGAAAGCCGCTCCGTGTCCAAAATTTAAATCAAATGACGTACATACGTGTACATATGACAAAGGTCGCACCCTCGCTCCTCTCCGCGGACTTCTCAAAATTGGGGTCCGAGGTCGAACGCATCGAGAAAGCCGGGGCCGACTGGGCGCACTTGGATGTCATGGACGGCATGTTCGTTCCCAACATAACCATAGGTCCGCTGGTCATCGGGGCGATCCGAGGCATGACCGATCTGCCTTTCGACGTCCACCTTATGATCGAAGACCCCGTTCGCTATGCTGACGCCTTCGCGAAGGCGGGCGCAGACATGCTCACGATACATGCGGAGGCGAGCGGAGACACCTTGGCGGCTCTTGACAGGATACACGACCTGGGCCTCAAAGCCGGGATCACGCTGAACCCTCCCATCCCGGTCTCCGCCCTCGACAGATACTTGGACAAGGTGGATCTGGTTCTGATCATGACCGTTCAGGCGGGATTCGGCGGGCAGTCGTTCCAGGAATCGGGGCTTGGCAAGATATCTTACGTCAGAGATTACGCCGAGGCCCACAACCCCGGACTGGAGATCTCCGTCGACGGAGGCATAAACCGCGAAACGGGGAAGAGATGCGTGGACGCGGGAGCGACGGTCCTGGCTGCGGGCAGTTCGCTGTTCAAAATAAGAGACATGGGTTCCGAGATCGCGCTGTGGAAGGGTTTCGGACGGGACGCAGGGATGTGATCCCGTGGGAGTCAACCTTTCGGGACTTACGGAGTTCGACACCGTTGAGCTCGCGGATCTCAACGGAAAGAGCGTCGCCATCGACGCGTACAACACTTTGTATCAGTTCCTTTCGATCATCCGGCAGCCTGACGGATCCCCGCTGAGCGACAGCCGCGGGAGGGTCACGTCGCACCTGTCGGGCATACTGTACCGCACCACCAACCTCATCGGGCAGGGCATCGAACCGTCGTTCGTCTTTGACGGGAAGCCTCATGATCTGAAGAAGGCGACGCTTGACGAACGCAGGGAGAGGCGGGAGAAGGCAACGGCGGAATGGGAGGAGGCCATTGAATCCGGAGACGTCGAGAAGGCGTACTCCAAAGCTCAGCAGACCTCGAAGATGACTCCCGAGATCAGAGGGTCCGCCAAGGAGCTGATAGGCTATCTCGGGCTTCCGATGATAGACGCTCCGTCCGACGGAGAGGCGCAGGCCGCGTACATGTGCAGGAAAGGAGATGTGTGGGCTGCCGCATCGCAGGACTTCGATTCGATCCTGTTCGGCACGCCGATGCTCGTAAGGAATCTGACCGTCACCGGAAGAAGGAAAGTTCCGGGAAAGGATCAGTACAAGGAAGTGTGCACCGAGGTCATAAGCTCCCAGGCGTTCCTGGACGCGCTCGGGGTCTCAAGAGAGCAGCTGGTGGACGCCTGCATCCTCATGGGGACGGACTTCAATCCCGGGATCATGGGCGTGGGGCCGAAAAAAGGCCTTAAACTGATCAGGGACCACGGCGACGCAGAACACGCGCTGGCACACCTTGGAAAGGAGATCCCGGAGCTCCAAGAGGTGCGCGACATATTCCTTAACGGGGAATACACCGACGAGTACGACATAAAACCGGGAAAGGTGGACAGGCAGGCCGTCATAGACATGCTGAAGGGATATGATTTCTCGGAGGACAGGATCGCCGGGACCTTGGACAGGATCGAGGACTCCAGAAAGTCTGCGGACTCCAGAAGAAGACAGAAGTCGCTGGATTCCTGGTTTTGACGAATATCGGCTTCTGCTTTCCGTTCACCTGCCGCTGCGATCCCCTCGACGTCCGTTCAGGCATGGCTTGGCATCGTCGTCTTCTGCCTCGCGTTTTCGGCAGACGGATAAGATTCACAGGCCCTTGGACTGCCGGCGGTGCCGGCGGCGGATCCCCAACTCCCCTATGCGCCTGCGGGCCGGCGGCGTACGGCCGTCTTCGGGGCCGGCCGCCATCTCGCGATGCTCCGCGGCCTTTTCGGGCTCTCCTTTCCGTTCGTACGCACACGCGATGCACTCTAAGATCGCGGAGACGTCCGGGTGTTCTCTGCCGAAGACCTCCTCTTTGACCGCCAACGCCTTTTCGTACCATTTCAGGGCTTCGTCGTATTCTCCTTTGCCGAGATATACGCACGCAATGTTGCTGAAGGCGTCGGCGGAGACGGGATGTTCCGGACCGTATACGCTCTCTAGGATTGCCAGGGTCCTTTCGTACCACTCCAAGGCTTCGCCGTAATCTCCCTTCTGATAATGCGCCTTTGCGACGCCGTCGCAGATCTCGGCGGTCTTCGGGTGTTCCGGACCGTATGCACTCTCGAATACGGACAGGGCCTTCAGAAGATATTTCAGGGAATTGTTCCAATCTTCCTTGCCGTAATACACCCCCGAGATGTTGCGATAGGTCGCCGCAGTGTCCGGATGGTCGGTTCCGAGGATCTTCTCGCGGACCGCCAATGACTTCTGATACCATTTCAGGGCCTCGTCCCAATTCTTTTTGCCGAGATGCATGTTCGCTATGTCGTGATGCGACCTGGCGGCGTCGGGATGCTCGGGGCCCAGGGTCTCCTCTTGGAACTTAAGGATCTCCGTGTGTATCTTCAGAGCTTCGTCGTAGCAACCCTTGAAGTAATACATATCCGCCACCTTCATGCAGTATGCAACAGTCTCGGGATCCTCCCGGCCCAGGGCGCTCTCGAGAACGGTCCGGATCCTTTTGTACCATTTCAGCGCTTCATCCCAATCCTCTTTGACGTGATACATGTCCGCAATGTATCTGGAGGGGTTGTATGTCCGCATGTCTCCCGCGCCGTAGATCTTTTCTTGGATCCTTACGGTCTCCAGATGCCATTTCAGCGCTTCATCCCAATCCTCATTGGAATAGTATGCATGTGCGATGCCGAGACAGATCAGGGCGGCGTCGGCATGTTCCCTGCCGAAGGCCTTCTCTTTGACCGCCAACGCCTTATGGTACCATTCCAAGGCTTCGTCGAAGTTTCTTTCCGAATAGTATGATCTCCCGATGACGTAATAGATCGCGGAGAGGTTCGGGTGTTCCGCACCCAATATCCTTTCGACGGGCGCCAACGCCTTATGACACCATTCCCGGGCTTCGGGGTATGGCTTTGCGGCCTCCCCGTACATACTTATGATGCTGAAATATGCCGAGACGGTTTCCGGGTCTTCCGAACCAAGGATCCTCTCGCGGATCTCCGCCGCTTTTTTGCACTGCTCCAAGGCTTCGTCGAAGTTTCCTTTGGCTCGCAGATTGTTTGCGTTGGCGGCGTATTCCTTGGCGGCGCTCAGCTCTTCTTTGTCGCGGCTTTCCTTCAGACTTGCGGCGGCGGTCTTCAGCCATCCCAAGGTTCCTTTGCGATCTCCCCAAACATCGCGCACGGCCGGGACGAGGGGGTCGCCGTCCGAGCGTTCCGCCGCGCCGGGATCCGGCCCCGCCAAGACCTTCTCGTACCATTCCAGAGCTTCGCCGGGGTCTCCGTTGACGCCGTGGGCGGCCGCGATGTTCACGTATGCGGCGATGGTGCGGGGATAATCCTCGCCCCACATGCCCCTATAGACGGCGGCGGCCTCTTTGTACAATTTCAGGGCTTCGCGGTAGTTTCTCTTGCTGTAATGCACGTTTGCGATGTTGTTGCGGGTGATGGCGGCCTCCAGGCGCTCCTCGCCGATGTCGTTCTTCTTCTCTCTGACCGCCAAGGCTTTGTGGTACCACTCCAGGGCTTCGTCGAATCTGTCTTTGCCGTACAATGCGTTCCCGACGCTGTTGCCGCTCTCGGCGGTCTTCCGGTGTTCGGGGCCGAGGGTCCTCTCGCGGATCTGCAAGGCCGTTCTGTACATTTCCAAGGCTTCGTCGTATTCCCCCTTCATGCAGAGCGCGTCTGCGATCTTGCCGCATACTGCGACCGTATGCGGATCTTCCGGGCCGAGGGTCTTCCCGAATACGGACAATGCTTTATGGTACCACTCCAGGGCTTCGTCGTATTGTTTTATGAGAGAGTGGATGTCTGCGATTTTTTGGAAGATGGCGGCGGCGTACGGGTCTTCCGATCTTATGGCCCTCTCGCGGACCGACAATGCTTTATGGTGCCATTCAAGAGCTTCGTCGTATTGTTTTATGAGAGAGTGGATGTCTGCGATGTTCCTGAGGACTCCGGCGGTATCGGGGTGTTCCGGGCCGAGGGCCTTTTCGTATGTGTCCAAGGCCCTGTGATACCACTCCAGGGCTTCGCCGCTGTTTGCAATGCATGCCTCGGCGGCGCCTATGAAATTTTGAATCACGGCGATATCGGGGTGTTCGGGACCCAATACCTTCCCGTATATCTCCAAGGCCCTGCGGTACCAGTTCAGAGTATTGCTTCTGTCCGTGCGCAGGTAGCCACCCAATGCATCGAATTGCGTCTCTTCGGCATCGGGGAATTCACG
>JAITQH010000020.1 GCA_031288985.1 Candidatus Methanoplasma sp.
GTTCTTTGCCGTCGGCCTGGGCCTCCTGTTTTTGGGCGATTCGCTGCCGATGCGCATAGGATTCCTTATGCTCCTGGCCACCCCGTGCACCGATTGGTATTTGGTGTTCACCGCGATGACCAAAGGCAACGTCCCGCTGAGCGCCGCCATACTTCCTTTGAACCTGGTGCTTCAGCTGCTCCTGCTCCCGGTGTATCTGTTCCTGATGGTGGGTTCGGGTTCGCAGTTCGAGATGCTTTCTCTTCTTGAGAGCATAGTGTATGTGCTCGTGATACCGTTCGTTCTTGCGAACATCGCAAGGATCATTCTGAACCGCACTTCGGTGAAGGAGAGGTTCGACGGCATCATGGACGCGCAGGGCGACAATCTGCAGCTGCTGTTCCTCTGCCTTGCCGTTGCGGCCATGTTCGCTTCGCAGGGATCGATGATATTGGACAATCCCATGCTCATGGCGGAGATGCTTCTGCCTCTTGCGGTGTTCTTTGTCTTCAACTTCCTTCTCGCCCAAGCGGCGGGAAGGCTGCTGAAACTGCCGTTCGACGACACGGTATCGCTGTCGTTCACGACCTTGGCGCGGAATTCCCCTCTCGCGCTGGCGATCGCCGTTGCCGCGTTCCCGGACGAACCCCTCATAGCGCTGGTCCTTGTCATAGGTCCGCTGATAGAACTGCCCGTCCTCTCGCTGGCGTCTCACGTGCTGCGTCGCATGCGCGCGTCGCAGGCAAACAATGCGGACGCCGCGTCCTGAGCGGCCTCTCGAGTGTATATCAGCAAGTTATAAATGGGCAGTTGACCATTTATATATTAGGGGATGTTATGAGCAAACCAAAGTTTTCAGTAAAGAAGTCCGGCAACGGGATTATGTTCAATCTGATTGCCGGCAACGGTCAGGTGATCGGAACGTCTCAGGAGTACAAATCCGAGTCGGCTCTGAAGAACGGCATTGAAAGCGTCAAGAGGAACAGCAGGTCCAAGATCGAAGATCAGACCGTGGAAGGGTTCAAGACGCTCACATACCCGAAATACGAGATCTATCTGGACAACGGGGGAAAACATCGCTTCAGGCTTGTGGCCATGAACGGAGAGATCATCCTGAAGTCCCAAGGCTACGCCAGCAAAGCCACCTGCAAAAAGGGGCTCGACAGCATAAACACCAACGCCCTTGACGCCGATATCGTGCACGAGGACGCGGATTCCGCGTGATTGGCGCCTCGGCCGGCATCCCCCCGGCCATTTCATTTTTTTCGTATGGATTTTATATCCGCAACAGGATTGTTTGAGCATGGATCCGCTGACCGAACAACTCGCGCTGAACATGCCGTTGACCCTGGGCGCATCGCTTTCCGGGATAGCTTCGCCGGAAAGCCTCAGGGGCGGACCCGACACCGTGGATCTTGATTACGTCGTCGAGGGCGCCAGATCGGTCATAGTGTTCGGAGTGCCGTTCGACGAAAGCCTTATAGAGCCTTATCTCAGAAAGGAGGACTACGGCCTGAACGCCAACAAGATCCGCACGACCACGTTCGCGGCCGGGATCGCGTTCGAGATCTCAACGGTCCTGACCTCCCTCGGATATGAAGCACGCCCGGTGGCGCCCAATTTTGCGTTCAGAAAGGACACTCCCAACGGCATCTTCGACAGGGTGCCGCCGGCATCGCTGAAGCTCATCGCCGCATCATGCGGGATAGGGCACATCGGACAGTCCGGACTCCTGATCACGAGGGAGTTCGGAGCAGCGTTCTCTCTGGGTGCGGTGATCACAGACGCAGTCCTCAAACCTACGGAACCTCTTCCGGAAGAGGACAATTACTGCGACAGATGCATGGCCTGCCGGCAGGCCTGCGTGGCCGGTTTCATAGAACCCGAACCTGTGAGAATAGACATGGGCGGAAGATCCGTCAGGGTGGGCAACTGCAGAGCTGCCGCCCGCTGCGCCTATCCCTGCGGAGGCATAACCGGACTGCATCCGGGAGGGAGATGGTCCACCTGGTCCCCAGGGAGGTTTCCCGTGCCGGAGGAGGATGAGGAATACAGGACAATATCGAGAAAATACGTGGGAAGATATCTGGAACGCAAGCGGAGCGGAGCCATATGCTACAATCCTCTCCTCGCGGGCACGTACGAGATGCAGTACACCTGCTCGAACTGCCAGTTCGTGTGCCATCCCGACCCGGCGGTCAGAAGATCGAGGCTTAAGATGCTTCGGAACAGCGGGGTCGTCGTCGAGGACGCCGACGGCAACAAGACGGCCATGCCCCCAAAAGAGGCGGCGGAGTTCGTGGCCGGACTTCCCGAAGAACGCAGAAGACTCTACACCGACGATGCATGACGTCATCCGATTGATTTTTCTATTAGTTGATGGGATATTATGTCAATGTCTTTCATACAGACCGACGGTGCGAAGATCCACTGCAGAACAGACGGTTGCGGACCGCCTGTGCTATTGCTTACGGGATTCGGCGCCGACATCGGGTTTTGGGATAAGACCGTGAAGATGATGTCCGACCGCTTCACGCTGATCAGGATCGACAACCGCGGCTCCGGGCGGACGGAATACGACGGAAGGTTCGGAATGGATGACATGGCGGACGACGCCGCCGCCGTTCTCGACGCTCTCGGCGTGAAGAAGGCGGCCGTGCTCGGATGGTCCCTGGGTTCCAACATAGCGCAGAACTTCGCGATAAGGCACCCTGACCGCGTGGATGTGCTGATACTCGTATCCTCTTATCTCCGCCGCCCCGCCCGCGCAAGCCTGGTCCTGGGGAAGATGACCGACGGCCTTGTCGAAGGCGCGGATCCGTCTTATTTCGGCGTGGTGCTGAACACGCTGTGTTTTGACGAGGGGCTGTTCGAAAGAAAGGAGAGGGATGGCCTGCGGATAGGGCTTCCGCAGTTCACCGACCCGCAGGGTCTGCGCTGCCAGTTGGATTCGGTCGAGGATTTCGACACCCGGGAGTCGGCGCGCACGATAAAGGCGCCGACATTGTGCGTCCACGGCACGGCGGACATAATGGTCGGCGAGAAGTACGGCGACGAACTTGCGGACGCCATTCCGGACTGCGAGAGCATAAAGGCGCAGGGAGCCGGCCACATCATTAATCCGGCGTTGTACATCCCTCAGGTGATGGATTTCATTGGGCGCCGGTCCGCTCTCTTCTGATCGCCCGTGCTTCGTCCACCTTCTCCGATATGGACGAACGGATGACGCCGGTGCACGGCCATGACTCGTCCATGTAGTCTGTGAGTCCGAGTATGTCCGCGCTCCCATCTACGACCGCCATATAGACGCGGCTCATGAACATCGACACCCCGTACGGAAAATCACGGCATATCTCGGGGCGGTCCTTCCAGACGCCGCATCTGTTGTCCGGCCCCAGAAACGCGCACGGGTCGGTCTTTCTGAGAAGCATGCGTCCGTCGGAGGTCCGCACAAGATTGTCCTTCACGAATATGTGGAGGGGTATGCCGGCGGCCCGGGAGACGCGGTCGACCTCTTCCGGAAGTATGACGATGTTGGGCTGATGGCAGCATCTGCCGCACATCTCGCAGGGGAATCCGTCTTTGTATTCCATGCATACGCCGTACGCGAGATCAAGATCCGCTTCCATCTCCGGGGTTATCTTCCCGAGGCCCCGAAGCACATATTTGCCCCTGTATACGGCCATGTCACTGCAGGCCGCCCAGTCCGAATATGAACGCCAGAACCGACAGGATCTCTCCGACGGCCCCAAGGATTATGTTGCGCTTCTTGTCGTCGCCGCCCACGCGGTTGGCGTACGTCATGGAGTATGAGCCGAAGAACAGACCGATCGCACCGGCGGCCACCGCCGCGTAGTTGGGGCTTTCGACGGCAAAATATGCCGCTATGGCAACAATGCCTATCGTCAGGGCTATGATGCTCAATGTGAGCGGATTGCGTTGGGCGTAATACTGATCGTCGTACATGTTCTGCGGACGCTTCATCCCTCCTGTTTATAATAAACTTTCTTTGAGGCCGCCGCTCAGAGCGGTCCGCGCCCGTTCCGAAACAGGCATTCTATCCTTACGCGCACCGCCCCGAAACGCATCGTCTCGTCGATGCGTTCGACGGACACCGCTTCAAACCCGTCGAACATCTCCGCGATCAGCTCCTTCGTGAAATATCTGTAACGTATCCCGTTGCCGCGGACATCCTCGCTCCTGCCTCCGGCGCGCGAGTCGCAGACGGAGAAGGACCTCAGGAGCAGGAGGCCTCCGGGCGCAAGCGCTCTTTTTATCTCTTTTACCGCAAGCGCCGCCTTCTCCTCGCCGAGATGCTCGAACACGTGCACCGCGGCGACGATGTCAAAACTGCCGTCCTCGAACGGCAGTTCGGTGCAGTCTGCCGCGATGAACACCGCTTTTTCGCCGAACGCTTTCACGCATTGGGCCACTGCGTTCTCCGATATGTCTATGCCCGTCACGACCGCACCCGCTTCCAAAAGCGCGGCGGCGGTCTTTCCGTTTCCGCACCCGAGGTCGAGCGCCTTGGATCCGGGGGCGACCTTCAGCGGCCCGAGTTTTCCGACGCCCCGCCACGGCCTCCGCTGTTCGGCGTAGAATCTTTCCCAACACTCTTTGTCGTCGTCCTTTTCAGGCATTCGGTACACATAAAGAAGCACCCCATAAATAATATAACTGTCATGACGCGGCAGGCAGGGATACCGTGTATTGGAATCAAGAGATCGAATGCATGCCGAAAGGGAACCTGAAGGAGCTGCAGTATAGAAGCCTCAGGACGCTCACCGACAAGCTGTACAACTTCAACCAGTTCTATCGCAACCGCATGAAGGCCGCCGATGTTCGCCCCGACGACATCAGATCGCTTGAGGACATTGCAAAGCTTCCGTTCATG
>JAITQH010000049.1 GCA_031288985.1 Candidatus Methanoplasma sp.
CCTGCCAATATGCAAATGGATCACGGGAGATCCGGTGCTGTTCGCAGGCAACATACAGTACGTGGACGCTCTGCTGGTCGCTCTGCCGATGGCCGTCATCGTGATGGTCTCCTTCCTGATATTCAGGAAAGTGCAGTCCAAGGACTCCGCCGGCGCTCCGGCGGAAGCCACTGAGTGAGATTCCTCCTCCAAACCTCTTATCCGTCTTCCGACGGATCTTTTATTTCTTTTGCGTGCTCCTGTGCGGCCGCACAGAAAATGTCAGATACTGCGACAGCCATCATCCCGTCGGAAGATGCACTATTCTGACTACAAGACCATCCTGTCTCCGCAGAACGGCATGAACCTGTACCGCGGATGCACCCATGGATGCATTTACTGCGACAGCCGCAGCGCGTGCTACCAAATGGGCCATGACTTCGAAGACATAGAGGTCAAACGCAATGCCCCCGAGATGCTGGAAAGACAGCTGCGCCGCAAACGCACGCCGTGCATGATCGCCACAGGATCTATGTGCGACCCGTACATTCATCTTGAAGAGGAGCTGCGCGTGACGAGGCGATGCCTCGAAACGATCGAGAGGCATGGGTTCGGCCTTGCCATCCTGACAAAATCCGCACGCATACTCCGCGACCTTGACCTGCTGACAGCGATCAACGAGAAGGCGAGATGCGTGGTGCAGGTCTCTCTGTCCACCTACGACGAGGACCTATGCGGAAAGGTGGAGCCGAACGTGTCTGCCACGAAGGAACGCGTCCGTGTGTTGGAGGTCATGCGCGACGCAGGGATACCCACTGTCGTATGGCTATGCCCGACCCTGCCCTTCATCAACGACACGGAGGAGAACCTGCGCTGTCTGTTGGAATGCTGCATCGGCGCGGATGTCCGCGGCATAGTGTGTTTCGGTTTTGGAATGACCCTCCGCGAAGGAAGCCGGGAGCACTATTACGGCGAGCTCGACCGGCTGTTTCCCGGTCTGAAGGACAGGTACATCCGTACATACGGCGACGAATACGTATGCAACAGCCCGAACAGCCCCGCCTTGACGGAGATATTCGAACGGACATGCAGGGAACACGGCATCATAAGCACGCCCGAGGAGGTCTTTGCATATATGCGAGAGTTCCCGTCGAAGCGCCGCCAGACCACGTTCGACGCCTTTATGTAAGGCACTCGGTGCAAACCGATAAAATGATGTTCTGCATAACAGTGCCATGGAATTCCTGGGACCCTCCTCCGCAAAAGAGCTCTCAGAGATGGCCAAGTCCATATGGATGGAGCATTACACGACATTCTTGGATCCACGGAGCATCGAGATAATCGTGGAGGACTGGCAGTCGGAGAGCGCGATAATCGGGCAGATGAGCGAGGGGCATCTCTATTCGTTCATAGTCCACGAAGGCAGGAACATCGGATACAGGTGCGTCCTTCCTCAGGGGGACGACCTTTTTGTGAGCAAGATATATGTCGATAAAGAGCACCGCGGGCAGGGGTTCGGATCCCGCGCTCTGACGGAGATGCTGGATTACGGAAGGGGCATCGGCTCCAAGAGGGCGTATCTGCACGTCAACAAGCACAACGAGATAGCTATACGCGCCTACAAAGCAAAAGGCTTCGTCATAGAGGAATCCAGAGTGATACCTCTTGACAACGGCATCTGCCTCAACGACTATGTAATGGTCTATCATTACGGGTGACGGAATGTTCATACCGACCACGCAGACCGAAGCATCGGACAGAGGATGGGACGCCTTGGACGTCATAATCGTCTCCGGCGACACGTACATCGACTCGCCTTACAACGGCGCGGCCATGATCGGCCATTGGCTTATCGCCAACGGGATCCGTACGGGCATCATATGTCAGCCGGACCCATCGTCTGGAGCGGATATCGGAAGACTCGGGGAACCGCGGCTGTTCTGGAGCGTCACCGCCGGATGCGTCGACTCCATGGTGGCCAATCACGCACCGACGGGCAAGTTCCGCAGGGATGACGACTTCACGCCCGGCGGAAGGAACGACAGGCGCCCGGACAGGGCGTGCATAGCATATTCGAATCTCATCAAGAGGCATTTCCGCGGGAAGCCCGTGGTCCTGGGAGGGATAGAGGCCAGCCTCCGCCGCACAGCGCATTACGACGCGTGGTCCGACTCCGTCAGAAGGAGCATTCTCTTCGACGCGAAGGCGGATCTTATAACATACGGGATGGCCGAGTTCTCCAATCTTGAAATCGCAAACCGCATCAGAAACGGCGAAGACCTTTGCGGCATCCGCGGAACGTGCAGGATATCCAAGGAGCCTCCGGGAGGATACATCGGCATGCCTTCGTTCGAAAGGTGCCGTGACGAAAAGGACGCTTTCATCAGTGCATTTGAGATCTTCAGCGGCAACTGCGACCCCGCAACGGCAAAGGGGTTGTTCCAGCTGCATGGGGACCGCCATCTGGTGCAGGAACCGCCGGCCCGCCTTCCCACCGTGCAGGAACTGGACAGTTTTTATTCTCTGGATTACGAGGATGCGGTCCACCCCTATTATGCGGCGCAAGGCCCCGTGAAGGCGATGGACACCATCAAGAACTCCATCACCACGCATCGCGGCTGCTACGGCGGCTGTTCCTTCTGCGCCATAGGCGTGCATCAGGGACGCGCAGTGGTATCCCGATCCGAGGACTCCATTGTCGCCGAGGCTGTGCGGATGTCTTCCAGGAAGGGTTTCAACGGCATAATATACGATCTCGGCGGTCCGACCGCCAACATGTACGGCATAGACTGTGCAAAAAAGGCGACGCACGGCGGCTGCACCGAAAGATCCTGCCTTATGCCCAAACCGTGCCCAAGGCTTCCGTTGAACCATTCCCGGCAGATATCTCTTCTCCGGCGCGTATCGGCGGTTCCGGGAGTGAAGAAGGTGTTCATCGCCTCGGGGATAAGGCATGACATGGTCGTGTATGACCGCTTGCACGGCAGGGAATATCTTGACGAGGTCGTGCGCAGCCACGTGTCCGGCCAGATGAAGATCGCACCGGAACACACGTCCTCCGAGGTCTTGGATCTCATGGGAAAGCCCGGCCCCGACGCGCTCCTCGATTTCAAGGACATGTTTGAAGACTCCAATTCACGCGCGGGAAAGGATCAGTACCTCACATACTATCTCATGGCCGCGCACCCCGGATGCCGGCAGAGGGACATGGACGAGCTGAAGGAGTTCGTTCACGAGGAATTGCAGACGAACCCCGAACAGGTGCAGATATTCACGCCCACCCCGTCCACCGCGTCAACTATGATGTACTATACAAGAAGGAACCGCGGAAACACCAAGGACATCGTGTCGGAGCACAGCATGCAGATGAAACAGAAACAGAAGGAGACCCTTACGGGGAAGACCGGCAATGACCGCAGATGACCGGATCGGAGAGATCTTTTCGGCTGAGGCGGAACAGTCCGGCATCAGCATCACGGACGCCGCATTCTTCTCGCCCAAGGAGTTTCAGGCCGTGTGGAGGCGCCGCGGGAACAACGTATCGATAAAGATCTCAGATTACCTCTCGGATGCGCCGGACGCCGCACTTTCCGAGTTCGCCTGCACGCTGTTGGACATGGTCGCGGGGAGGAAGCCGACATACGGAGGCAGATACATGGAATGGGTCACATCGGACGAATTCATAAACAACAAGCGCAGAATATACATCAGGAGGAGCAAGAACCTCAGGGGAGACCATATCGGCAAAGAGAAGGATCTCTCCGCGTCGTTGGACCGCCTGCTGGAATCCGGACTCATAGCGCCGTCCGACATCGACAACTCCGTGTTCACATGGACATCCCGGCCGAACGTCCGCAGGGTGGGATATTGCTCTCCCATGATGAGAGTGGTCGCAGTGTCTTCCGCATTGGACGATCCCGCCGTGCCTGACGAAGTCGCGGATTACGTCGTATACCACGAGACGCTGCACCTGCGGCAAGGGTATCGTCCGGCATCAAGGGCGCACGACGCGCAGTTCAGAGAGATGGAAAGAAGATTCCCCGGCTTTAAGAACATTGAAGCATATCTGAGGCGTATGGGAACCCAGAGGAGAGACCATGTCGAATAAGAAAGGATTCGTTTTCGAGAACGGCGGAGGCAGCGTCGAGGTTGACATCGGCCGCGTAAGGGAGCTGGCGGCCGGAGGCGATTCGGACGGACTGTATGCTCTCGGCATGGCCTGCCTCTTCGGATGGGAGACCGAACAGAACGTGGAAAAGGGCTTCAGATTGTTGGAGAATGCCTGCGATGCCGGAAATCCTGAGGCCATGACGCTGCTGGTGAGCATGTACATCTCCGGAGATTATGCCCGACTGACTCCGGCCAAGGCGTTGGAGTACACAAAGACGGCCGCGGCCGCGGGAGTCGCCAAGGCGCAGCTGTTCCTCGGATCGGCATATCTTCACGGAACGGCGGTCGATAAGGACTACAAACGCGCAGAACAGCTGTTCAGGGATTCGGCGCGGCAGGGCAACGCCGAGGCCAGGAGCGCGTTGGCATACATGTATCAACACGGACTCGGCGTCGCCAGGGACGACGTCAAAGCCTTCAAGCTCTACAAGAACGCCGCTTCCGCCGGGTGCGTGAACGCACAGTATCACACCGCGGCGTGCTTCGAGACGGGCGTCGGAACCTCCCGGAGCCTGCGCAAAGCATCGGAATGGTATTCAAAGGCCGCCGCCGCAGGCGACGCAGAATCCATGTTCAGGCTGGGCGCGGTCCTGGAGAATGGTTCAGGCGACCTTCCAAAAGACAGGAAGGGAGCATTCAACATGTATGTCCGGGCCGCCGAACTCGGAAACACGGACGCAATGTATGCGGCCGCGTTGTGCCATCTCGAAGGATCGACGGACGAGGATCGCAAGGAAGCTCTCAGGTGGTTGGACACAGCTTCCGACGCACACCATGAACCGTCGAAGGAGCTTGCCGCACACATCAGGGCGTACGCAGAAGAGCGCGATGCGTCCGACGGCGGTTCTGTTGCGGCAGACGCGAAGCCGGACGCGGCACATCCCGAAGAGGCCGTTCCTACGAAGGATTTGTTTCCTGTCGAAGATCCTGCGCCCATTGACAGCGATGCCGATGCACCGCATCCCGAAGAGGCCGTTCCGACGGGCGAACCGTCTTCCGACAACTATTCCGAGTCCGTTGACAGCGATGCCGATTCGTTGTATCGTGAAGGAATCGCAATCATGACCGGATCGTCTCCCGACACAGACAGAGCGGCCGCGCTGTTCGCTGCCGCCGCCGAGGCGGGCAGCATACCGGCAAAGCGCGAGCTTGGCCTGATGCACATCACAGGAAGCGGCGTCAAAGCCGATCCTGTCAGAGCCTACAACCTGATATCAGAGGCGGCCGTGGCTCTGGATCCGACGGCGATGTACGATCTCGCATTGATGTATGAGTGCGGCATAGGCACGGAAAAGGACATTTACGAAGCCATCAGAATGATGGCGTTCGCCGCCGACGCAGGCTGTCCCGATGCAGAAGCAGAAGCCAGGAGAATGGATTCCGCCATAACAGCCGAAAGAGAGGCCAAGCTGCGTTCCAGACCGTTGCTGAATCTTGACGTGTCAGACGTCGATGTGGAGGCCGCATGCTGCAAGAGGATGTTCGACGGTGCGTTGGAAGGTTCGATCTCCGTTGTAGATACGTACAAAGGCCCGGAACTCGTGATGACCGATGAGAACGGGATCGAATCCATCGTTGTGAAATGTCCGTTCTGCGGGAAGGGCGTCCGCAGGGTGCCGAGGGACAAGAAGTACTGAATCCTGCCTGCGCCCTTCGCGCATTAGGGCATTATAAGCAAGGGGATGGACCCGAAAATCAGACAAACAGAGCAAAAGCGGGAAAAAGTCTAAATGAGAAATAAGACATGTCCTATTAGGCTTATCTGTATTGCCAAGGTGATTAAATGGATGGGAACATAAAGAACCAAGTGACATTGATGCGCGCCGTCATCGGCCGCAAAACGATGGAGATCGACGCTTTCGAGGAGAAGGCCGCCAGCGCCACCGGAGAAGAGGCGGAGAAATACCTCAACATGATCGACTTCCTGAAGAGCGATATCTTCGGGTACAAATCCGTCATCGTCGATTTCAGGGACGGCAGCTGCGACTTTACAGCAAACCTTTGGGACGTAGCAAACCTTCCCGAAGAGTCGCTCGGACTCTACACCAATTACTATCTCCCGGGACTCGCTCCCGATGAGAGGGAAGAGGAAACAACAGCGATGGGAGTCAAGGTCGCGTACGCCGAAGAACTCAAGAGGGCATTCGTACTGTTCATCGGAAGATCCGCCCTTACCGACCCGAGGGCTCTGGACATAATCTTGGCTAACGAGAAGCTCGTTACGCTCATCGGGGAAGAGGTCATAGCCAACCCCGAACTCATGAACGTCCTTGAGAAACAGTGATTATAATTCCGGGGCTTCGGCCCCGGACAAACCTATTCAACGCAGGATTTTAGATTTTATCAGAGTTGTCGGCTTCTCAGATTTCTGTCGGCGACCGCGCCGGGATCCGTCCGCCGCAGGCCTCGGCTAAGACGCAGTTCCCGATATGGGGGCCTTTGTAAGGCCGTTGTGAACAGGCCCCCACGGATGGACGGCGGCATCGACGTTCTTATCGCGTCCCGATCTGTCCATTTTCCCGGCGTCTCTGAAATACAATATATATTATCGATTCGTTGGGGATATTATGTTTGCGAGTGCCTGTGAAAAGGCATCCATGTTCACACGTCCTCTGATAATATCCACGAGACAGATTGACGGCACTGTCAACGCCGCTTGCGGTTCTTTCATAGTGATTAACGACGAAGGATGGATAATGACTGCCGGACACATGTTCGACACCTTCATGAAGTTTCAGGAGGATCAAAAGAAGATCAGAGAGGTGCAGGATGCCAACAACAGGACCCGCACGCCCGGAGCGCCGGCCAACAGCGTCAAAATGGATCACACATGGCTGACCAATCACTCATTTTGGTGGGGATGGGATGAAGCAAGGCTTAACAACGCATTCGTCAACAGGCAAGTGGACATATGCGTCGGCAAGCTGGAGCCGTTTAACAAGGATTGGATAAAAGAGTACCCTGTGTTCAGAGACCCGAACACTCTGCGCCCCGGCACCAGCCTGTGCAGGATGGGTTTCCCCTTCGCCAATGTGGAGTCCGAGTTCGACGATGCCATAAAGGCATTCCGCATCAAGAAAGGGGTCCTTCCGCTGCCTCTGTTCCCGAACGACGGGATACACACCCGCAACCTGACGCGCGGCAAGAGCAATGAAGGGAACTACGATCTGCTTTATGTGGAGACATCCACTCCCGGCCTCAGAGGGCAGTCCGGAGGCCCCATATATGACAGAGATGGGAAGATCTATGCCATGCAGGTGCAAACGACTCATCTGCCGCTGGGATTCCAGCCCAGTGTGGAGGTCAGCGGGGAGAGGGTCGTGGAAAATCAATTCATCAACATCGGTTTGGGGATCCATGCGAAGACGATAATCCATATTCTTCGCGAAAGGGGCGTCAAGTTCCATATGGAAGGCGATGAGACGGGTTTCCGCATTCTGGACTGAAATCTCGACAACCGTTGTTATTTCGGCTGTAGGGTAAACTGATTAACTTTTTTCACTTTTTTCTTGAAATCGGTGCGCAAAGTTAGCTAATTAATATTTTTAAATCTTGTTAAGCTATCAACTTAATAAAATACGCTAAGATAAAATGTAAAGTAAAGTATTTTATTACTGTTAAATTAATTAACCTAATAGCTTAATTTGATTAATTAATATTGCATAGTTGATTGGTAATGCAAAAAATTGAAAACACATCTTAAAAATCAAGTTAGTTAAGGTTTTTACTTAA
>JAITQH010000058.1 GCA_031288985.1 Candidatus Methanoplasma sp.
CCCGTCCTAACATGCGTCTTCGTATTGGTTGCTCAGATGACATTATTATACCGAACAGTCAATCGCGATGCGTGAGCTCCCGGACGGCCGAGAAGGATGTCGAGACTATGCTGGGCGATCCCAGGAAGGCGCTTGTAGCCTTCTCGATACCTATAGCCGTGGCCCTCTTTGTCCAACAGAGCAACACTCTCGTGGACAGCTTTTGGGTCACCAGCCTCGGCGGCGACGCCATGGCGGCCATAGGCCTCCTCAACCCAATATATGCGGTCCTCGTCGGCGCGGGCAACGGACTGGGCATCGGCGCGGCCGCGGCCATAGCCCGCAAGATCGGGGCGGGCAACCGCGAAGAGGCATCCCGCACAGCTTCACAGTCCATCACGCTCGTCTTGATCGTCTCCGCCGTGACGACGCCGTTCCTTTTGATCATGGGCGAGCCTCTTCTGCGGCTGATCGGGGCGGGCGCCACAATAGACACGTCGATGCAGTACGCCTTCCCGCTTTTCATTTCCACCGTGCTCGTCATAATGAGCGGGGTCATGTCGGGCATCCTCAGAGGGGAGGGAGCCATCCGCCGTTCCATGTACATTCAGATCATGGCGGCCGCCGTCAATCTGATCCTGGATCCGATATTCATATACAATCTGGGATGGGGGATAGCGGGAGCGGCGTGGGTGACATCGATGTCGATGGCCGTCTCTGTGATCATGGGCCTCTATTGGTGCATGTCCGGCAAGGGGGCGTATCTGAGGCTGAAACTGAGGGACATGCGGTTCTGTGCATCCCGCATGCGCGACATATTGTCCGTCGGCGGCCCTCAGAGCCTCGAGTTCGCGGCCATGAACGTGTTCAACGTCGGATACAACCTGTGCGTCATCAAGGTAGGATCCACAGACATCATGGGCCTCTATACGGTTTCGTGGAGGATCCTCTACATGTTGATGATACCCGCTCAGGCCATGGGCGGGGCCATAGTCTCCGCATGCTCCGCAGAGTTCGGCATGAAACGCTATGACATGATCAGGAACGCATACGCATATGCCCTCAAAACCTCGGTGTCGATGCTGGCGGTGCTCGCATTGATCACGGGCGTCGCGGCGGGATACATATCTTTGGTCTTCACATCCGGCCCCGATATGCAGTATCTGCACGATGACATGACCCTCATGCTCAGGATCCTTGTGATATTGATACCGTTCTTCGGCCCTGTCTACGTCGGGTCGGCGCTCCTGCAAGCCCTCAACCGTTCCAAAGTGGCCTTGGCGTCCTCGGTCATACGCAACACCGTGCTGACGATCCTGTTCTTCTCCGCCGCGTATGTCATAGGGACGGTCCCCTCCCTGTGGTGGGCGATGGTGGTCGGCGAGATATTCGGAGGCGCGCTGATGGGCTATTGGGCATACGTCATTCTGAAGGATTCGGCCAAAAAAGACGGACGTTCGGCATTGATCTGATCTGCGGCGGTCCAAATATTGGACGAAAGATATATATAGTGTCAAAGTGTACTTAGTTTTGGCGTATCGGTTCGTCGTGGGGAATTGAGGCTTCGGATCGACCGCCAATTTTTACAACACTTCTGCAAACACATGATATTGTGGGTTGTGCATGAGATAGGTTATTATTACCGTAGGAGATAATCGCGTCGGTACGAATGTCGAAGATATGCATTAACATAGCATGGCCGTACGCCAACGGCCCCATACACCTAGGCCACGTTGCCGGCTCTCTCCTGCCTCCCGATATATTCGGCAGGTACAACCGCCTTCTGGGAAACGAAGTGCTGGTGGTTGGGGGTTCAGACCAGCACGGCACGCCCATAACAGTAACGGCCGAGAAGGAAGGCACTACGCCCGAGGCCGTGGCGGACAGGTACCACGAGATAAACAAAAAAGCGATCGAGGACTTGGACATACAATATTCTCTCTTCGGAAAGACCCATTGCGACACTCATGCCGAAGTTACCCAATGGATGTTCACCGAGCTGCTGAAGAACGGATATCTCTATGTGAAAGAGACCGATCAGTATTATTGCTCCCGGTGCGCCCGCTTCCTTCCCGACAGATATGTCGAGGGCGTATGTCCGAAGTGCGGCGCGGAAAATGTGCGCAGCGACCAGTGCGACGCCTGCGGAACCACCTTCGAGCCCGGCGATCTTCTCAAAACACACTGCGTTCACTGCGGCTCCGAACCGACCATCAGGGGGACGGAGCACTATTTCCTCAAACTCTCCGCGTTCAGGGACAGGCTGCTTGATTTCATCAAGGATAAGGAATATTGGAGGCCGAACGTCAAGACGTTCACCGGAAATTGGCTGGAGCAGGAGCTTCTCGACCGCGCGGTCACCCGAGACATGTCTTGGGGGGTCCCCGTTCCGATAGAGGGCTGGGATGACAAGGTCATATACGTCTGGTTCGACGCAGTCATAGGATATCTGAGCGACTCCATCGAATACTCAAAGAGGATCGGCGAACCGGATTACTGGAAGAAGTTCTGGAAGGACGGCGACTGCAGACATTACTATTTCATCGGAAAGGACAACATTCCGTTCCATTCCATCATATGGCCGTCCATGCTGATGGGCGTGGGGGGGCTTGCGCTTCCATACGATATCCCCGCCAACGAGTTCCTGATGTTCAGGGGCGGAAAACTGTCAAAGAGCCGCGGAGGCGCCATCGACATACCGTCCGTGCTCCGGGAGTACGACAAGGACGCCGTGAGATACTACCTTTCGGTGAACATGCCGGATACGCATGACGCGGACTTCACTTGGGATGATTTTCGGACCAAAGTGAACACGGAACTCGTTGCGACCCTGGGCAACTTCTACCACAGATGCATCAGTTTCACCCACAAGAACTTCGGGACGGTCCCTGCCGGCCGGGGATCCGAAGAAGTGGGCAAGGCCATAGAGGCGGCGCTGGAAGAGTACAAAGGCTATCTGGACGTCTGCGATTTCAAAAAGGGCATAAGGACGGTCATGGAGCTTGCGCGTTTCGGCAACAGGCACTTCGACTCCGGCAAGCCGTGGGCGCTCGTCAAGACCGACAGGGCCGCCTGCGGAGAGGTTCTTTACGACAGTCTGAGGATAGTTAAGGCTCTGACCGTCATGGCATGGCCGTTCCTCCCGTCGTCCTCGGAAAAGATATGGCATTATCTCGGATATGAGGGCACTCCCGAAGATTCGGGGCTCGGCGCGGCGGTCATACCCGTTGCTCCGGGACAGAGTCTGGCCGAACCCCTTCCCGTGTACGGGAAGGTGGAGATCCCCGAAGAACCGAAGGATGCGGCCGCACCCGCACCCGTGCAGGGCGGGCAGTTCGAGGCATTCAAAAAATTGGATCTCCGCGTCGGGCGCATCATAAGCGTCGACGACCATCCCGATGCCGAGAAGCTCTATCTTCTGAAAGTGGACGTCGGGAAGGAGGATCCGGTGCAGATAGTCGCGGGCCTCAAGGCGTATTACTCCAAAGAGGAGATGTC
>JAITQH010000064.1 GCA_031288985.1 Candidatus Methanoplasma sp.
CCGAAATTCCTTCGTAGGCGGCGTCCACGGCCTGCGACATGGCGGCCGCTCCTTTCCTCACTCCGCCCGGGTGTCCGGCCACGCCGCCCCCGGCCTGTATCTGCACGTCAAAGCCGGCCGCTTTCACTATATCTCCGACTATGCCGGGATATACTCCGCCGGACGCCACGGGCATTACCGTCCTGTATCCGTGCGCGTTGCCGAGGCATGCGTCCAGGTTCGACCCGTCGGCCACGCTTCCCGCCATCTTTCCGACGCCCAGGGTCCCGATGTGCAGGGCGTCGCCGCCGCACATCCGGACCAACCGCGTTATTGGGAGCATCGAGATCCCATGCAGCGGATCCTTCGTGAACGCCCCATGCATGGTGCGGTGCACGTGTATCGGCACCTTGATCTTTGGATCCTCCGCCACGGCCTGCACGGCCGCGAACCCGCATGTCACAACGTCGATCATCACCTGCTTCGCGCCCCAGGACTGAACGTCCTCGGCGAGCTCGACGATCCTGTCGCCGTTTGTGCTTATGTTGATCGCGTGAAGCATCGGATGCCCCTCCTCCTTCAGCCTGTCCAAGGCTTCCGCCGTCGCTTTGGTGCGTTCCTCTATGGGACAGAACTTTTGATCGACCAAGGTCTCGTCGTCCTTGCTGTTGGTGAGTCCTCCGCTTCCCGCCTCGTACACATACTCGGCGGTCTTTTTCGGAGACAGGCCTATCTTCGGCTTGACGATCGTTCCCACAAGCGGTTTGCCGGGACGTTCCAGGATCCTTCTGAGACCGTCCACTCCGAACTTCGGACCTTTGTATTTCTTTGCTATGCCCGATGGGAAGGATGCGTCCTCCAGCCTCACTCCTCTGAGGGACTCGAGGCCGAAGAGGTTTCCGGCTATGACGCTGAGTATCTGCGGGATCCCGCCAACCTCGATGCTGAAGTCCTCCTCGGGATACGCTATGGTTGCTATGTCCCCATCGATCCCGACTATCCTCGCGCCATAGTTGAGGAACACATCGTCCTCCAGAGTGGATATCCCCGTCCACGTGCCCGTGGACTGCTCTGCGGCTATCGCCTCGGCCGCCTTCTCGATCGGGAGGTCGGAGGTGACGCGGTATTTGCAGACGACGAACGAATCCTCGTCGTACGGCTCGTTCTTGTGCATGTATGAGTATGATTTCATGATATCACTTCAGGATCTCCGTGCCGAACAGTCTCAGCATTTCTCCGTAGATCGCTCCCGGCGGGATTATGCCGTTCTCCGTGACGTACCCCGATATGTATTTCGCGGGGGTCCTGTCGAACACAGGGTTGAACACCTTCACCGACGGATGGATCTCGCCGTCCTTTGCGACCTCTTCCTTTTCCCTTTCCTCGATGGCCACGGGCTCTCCCAGCAGCGTGAGGGGGGAGAACTTGTACGTCTCCGCACAAACGCTGAACTCTTTCCCGAATTCATTGGCCGCCAGGGCGATGGCGGACGTTCCCACCTTGTTGTACAGCGATCCGTCGGATGCCACCGTATCCGCCCCGACGAACACCCGATCCACCTTGCCCATCACGCTTCTGACCGCGCTGTCCACAATGAGCGTGACATCGACGCCCGCCTCGGCAAGCTCGCGGGATGTTATCAGACCCTGCCTCCAAGGACGGGTCTCCGTGGCGTACACCTATATGTCTTTCTTTTCTGCTGCGGCCCTCTTGATCACGCCGACGGCGGCGCTGCTGTTGCAGTGCGTGAGGATCGCGTCCCCGGCTCGGACCGTTCCTGCGCCGATCTCTGCGATCCTTTCCACCGCACGGGAAGACGACTCGACGAATTCCGCCGAATCCCTTATGACGGAATCTACGGCCTCTCTCAGCGTGGATGCACGGTCAAGGCCGCGCACGCTGTACAGGATGCCGTTGCGAAGCGACACGGCTGTGGGTCTGGACGCCAAAAGCACGCCCGCCGCGACGGCGGCGTCCTTCTTGAATTTCTCCGGCGACGTCCCTTCATAGCCTTCGGCGAAGGCCCCCATTGCGGACGCGCCCGCCCTTGCGATGCGGCCTGCGCCGCGTATGCGCATGTCTCTGATGGCCTGCGCCGTTTCCGCCGCGATGTCTGTCACGGCCTCCCGATTGTCATGGCTGATTATATACGTGATGACAGGGGCGCCTGTCTGCGGAGGTTTTCGCCAACTCCCGGGATCGGCCCCATCAAAAATGCCTGCGGCCGCGTGAGGCAGGAAAAATACCGGAAAAGGTTTCGTGCCGCGTGCGTGCGGTCACGACAGGCCCGAACCTCCGCCATCCGTGCTCTTCACTCCTCCTGTGTGGGTCCCGGCCTTGTAGTACGTCAGATCCATGACCATGTACACCCCGCCCTCGGTTATCGTCATCCGGTACACTATGCCCGAACTCTCGTCGCCGTAGATCCTGTTGCCGTATGCGTCTTCGGCGACGGAAAGGGTCTTGCGGCCGTCGATCGTGTTTATCTCGGCCGTGGAGCCCGTATCCGCATAATCGTCGCTGTCGCTCTCGGACCAGTCGTGGTGTGTGAACTGCTCCTCGCTATGGCCCTCTATCGACGTCGTGGTCCATACCCAATATCCGTCTTCGTCGTAGGCCACATAGTTCATGCTCGCGATCCCTTCGAGTGTTTCAACGCCGTATGTCGCACTGACGCCGTATTCGAATACGGTTCCCACAGGGTACGGATCGTCCGTCGGTTCTTTCTCGATAATCGCATAGCCGCTCAGATCCATTACCAGTTCCATATTGGCGGCGCTGATGGTCTGGGTCTGCCTGTACGGTATGCCGTTGCTTCCGACGTACATCTTCGACTCGACGCCGTCGTTGTCCAATTGGAGTATCGTCGTCTTCACCTTTCCGTCGACTGTATCCAAGGTTGCGTTCCCGATCTCTTTCGCATCGAGCTCCGCTTCTTTCTCGGGGGTCATGAGGTCGTATTCGGCGTCCTGCATCAGCGGGATCCTCCCGTTTTCCGTGGTCGCGTATATATCGGGCGTCATGTACCTGAGCCCGTTGACGGCGCTTGTGCCGACGATCTCAAGTTTGTATGTCCCCGACAGTGCGTATCCGGACGATTCGCCGGATACTGTGTAGTCGAAATATGTCCCCGGTCCAAAATTTATCTCGCTTATGGGCTCATGGCTGTCGTCGCTGCTGTTGGATGCTATGTAATATGCGCCTGCACCCGCAACCAATAACAGTACGATGACCAGAGCTATGACCGCCGTGCCGGCGGCCTCTGTGTTCGGTCTCATCTTGCTCCTCCTCTTACCCCCGCCGATCTTGAGAACGGATGCTGCGGTCTGAAATCGACGCAATCGTATTAATCATCATGGTCGGTGAATATGTTTGAAAATTGGCATGAGGCCCCGTTCTTCGCCGCATCATCAAAATGCTCCTGTGCAGGCTGCGTCCTCATGCACAGTCTGAATGGCGTCAGCGCGTCCCGGACAGGGGGTTGAATTCCGATCAACCCTCGCATGACGGCAGGAGTTCCCGTGGATTTCCGAACACCGTAATTTCGGATGGATTAGCTTTATTATGCAGGATGCAATATTAGGGTGGAAGTGTGAGATATGCCCTGGACGAAGTGTGACGACACAAGCAAAAAAAGAGTCCTTATCACAGGCGCGGCAACAGTATCTTTGATGATCCTTACAGTCATGGCTGTGGCATATATCTGCAATGAAACTTCCGTTGACTCCAGATGGACCATAATGGCCATGACTGTGGCATTGCTGTTGATATTGGTGGTGTTGAGATTCGTACAAGACTCCTACAGCGATAAGCTGTATGGTTATGGAAGTGAAGAAAAATTCAGGATCAACATGGCCAAAGATCTTATCGGAGAAGAAAAATAAGGATCAGAATACGGAAGGGATCGCCCTGATAGACGCCGAAGCTTCTGCAAAGTTGTATTTTGATAAGGCCAATTCGACAAGAACGGGCATTATCCACTTTTGGACCTTGTCCATCAGCAGCATGATGGTCATGCTGATGCCTTTGTTTTTTAATGAATATTTAAGAACATTGATGGATACATTTGGTAATGTCATCCTGTTTGGGGCCTTATTGTGCGGATTCTCCGTAGTAATCTATCTTGGAAATTTCCTGCTTGTGGCAAAATACAGGGAGTACAAATCCAACTATGTGATGTTTTATTCAGCTGGGTTTCTGGTGAAATATTCATCAGACCACAACATCCCTTTGGGCAACATACCTGTGGATGCAGTAGAAAAAATCGCTGAGTCCGTCCACATGAATACTTATTTCGACATGGCGGACATAAGAAAGGGATTATACACCTACTACCACAAGGTGCTGAGAATGAACCCGGGTTGGTTGGAAGAAGAAATAAATGCCATAAAAACCACCTCCGATTCAGAAGCATGACCTGTGCTGTTGGGATCTGCGCAGCGCAGATCGCCGATGGCCGCGAACGCGTCTTGCCTTCTTCGAGGCCGCTTGTTTTTACCTGCTCCCAAATCTGTGCGAAGTGCGGCGGAACCTCCCGCGTTTTTGGAAGGCCACTCATCATCTATTTACGGTGAAAGCTCATATCCGCAGACATGGCAGAGAAGAAGCGCCTTAGGATGAGAGGCGTAAAGCAGACTCCGAAAAGACTTGAAGAGGAGATTCTGGCACGTTCCGGACGGATCGCCGACGACCCCGGCCTCCTGAGGCCCATGTGCGCGGGAGACTGCAGGAAATGCCTCTTTGACAAGCCTTTCAAGGGCATCGCCGCCGTCGCCAAGTACAAGGACGATCCCGACGCGCTTCTGAAGCTCGCGTCCAAGGGATCCGACGACCTCGCCAAGGCCTACGCCGGCACCATTTCCCTGAGCGCCGCCGGCAAGATACCGATGCTTGCCACCGCAACCATCGGCGGCGAGAAGGTCCCTTACGCCGTGAGAGGCTACGTCGGTGTGGACAAGCTCATAGGCTGCCAGTACTACGACGACCCCAAGCTCCGCCTCCTCTATTACAACACATTCATAAAAAAATGCAAACTCCACCTCTATTCCTTCGATGGGGGGCTGGTCTGCTCCAACCGTCCGAACATGCCGGACGACTATCTGTTCGAGTCCTTCTGGGACTCGCCCTATGAGTTCAAAGACGACGCGCTGGAGTGCGGCCACGGCGGAGCGCTGTGCCTCGACATCCGGATCAAGTCCTCCGACCGCCGCATACGCATCTGCGAGGACTGCGCAAAGGATGTCTCCACGATCCAGTACCTGCTCTCCAGGATCTGCGCCGTGGACCCGTTGGACGAGTTCGACGTCACCGTGGTGCATCCCTATCATTCCGCAGGGGAGAGCAACACCGAGAAAGTGGACGGGGACGCTCTCCGCAAATATCTCCGCGGGGAGGTCACCGACCGCAATCTGATACTTGGCGTGAAGAGGGACAAACTCGGCAGTCTGAAGAAGGGCGGCGTGGCCGCCTATGTAATCGGTTCGGTCAACTACGGCTCCGACCTGGAAAAGTTCTTTGAGAACATCGACGGGCCGGATGACGAAAGGGCCACGCTCAAGGCGTACCTTTCCGGGTCGCAGATCCCCGTCGTGGTCAGGAGCGGCCGCACCTCGGATGTTCTGAGCGCGCTGTGGGACGACGGCTGGCGCGACATCATCGCCCTGCACACCTCCCAAGAAACGGCGGACGCGTACCGCGAGAAGCCGAAATCCGCGCCGTCGCAGGTCCTCGGGGAGGCGCACCGCGCGTTCATATCCGCCGACGTCGTGTCCGGACTTCCTGTGTTCAAACGCCCGGGCCCGCTGACGCGTCTTTCCGATGCCCTCGCAAAGGCCGCCAAAGTGGGCGGCGGAGATATGGTCAGAAAAACAGTGGACAGCGAAGGCCTCAAGGACCGCAAGCACAAGTCGCTCTGCGCCGCATTCCTCATCGCCTCCGGCGCCGGCATCCATTTCGGCATGAGTGACGAGGAAAAGGGGTTCGCGGAATTCCTGGCGCCGTTCGCCAAAACGGTCATGGACGCAGACGGCGAAAGATACAGGGAGGGCATGAACACCCTCCTGACCGCGCTGAGTTCCGGAGAGTCAGTCTGACCGCATTATGCGTACGTCGGCCACGTAATGGGACACCGACGGAGCGAACGACTTGACCTCGCGGAGACGCTCCACGGAGTATCCTTCCGGGCCGCACGCTCCATCGAATATCTCCTTTATCCTGCGCCCGGAGCATCCGACGCGGAACGTGTCGTGATAATGTATCATCCCTCCGGGTTTGATCATCTCCGCAGCCTTCGGAAGGAACTCCGACGTGGTCTGAACGTAGCCCATGAGAATCCTGTCCGCAAACCTCTTCCCCGCAATGTCGCGGTTGTCCCCCAGCATCGGGATCACGATGTCCCCGACGGAGTTGTTCTTTATGTTGTCGAGAAGGAACATGTACGAATCGGGGTTCTTCTCGCATGCGAAGACCCTTCTGGGGCCTGCGAACTTCGCCAAAGGCAGCGTGAAGTACCCTATCCCCGCAAACATGTCCACCACCGTCTCCCCCGCGCAGTCGAGATCCTTCATCCTCTGCCTCTCCCGGGTGTTCCCCGACGCGTACATCGCCTTCGCGACGTCGAACTCGTATATCACGCCGTTCTCCGACTTGGATGAACGGGTGCTGCTTCCGTACAGCACCTCCATGTCCGGCCTTCTCAGCTCCCCGGATACGCCTTCCGAGTCTGCGCACACCGTCCCGACGTTCAGGATCTTTGCGTACGTTTCGCCTATCCTGCGTTTGAGGGCGTCGGGCGCGCCGCCGAGCTTCAGTATCGCGATGTTTCCCACGAACTCCCATCTCATCGGAAGGACCGCCTCGGCGTCGGGGATGTCCCGGAACTCTTCCAATATGCGCTCCTGAGGACTCCTGCGCTCCATTGTGTATGCCTCGCCCTCGGCGATATCGAAACCCATGGCCTCCGCGTCCCTCTCCCTTCCGGGGACGATCGGCACCCTCCTGAACGCCCCGTCGCGGGATATCTTGGCGGAGCGGTCGGCTATGCCCTCCGAGATCATCCTCGGTATCAGGGAGGAGGCCGCATCCGCAGGCACCAGCGCCTGGCTGACGCGCCTCATATCAGAACCCTCAGGAGCGTCGGGAGCAGTCTTGCCGCGATCCGGGGATTCTTCATCATAAGGCGTGCGGCGGCGCCGGGCCTGTCCACCTCTATATCGTCAAGGATCCTGCGTGCGTCCTCCCTTTTCATCACCGCGCATACCCTGTCGAGATCGGCGTCGGACATCCTTGCGAACGCCTTCCTTATTCTGTATCCCCCCGTGAACTCCCGACCGAGCTCCTTCTTCCATCCGGCCTCGTAGGGGGCCAGGGCCTTGCGGGATGCGTCTCCGGCCTCAATGGCTTTAATTGCCGCGCCGGCCAATATCGGCGCCGCCTTGAATGCGGGGAACAGCCCCCCTGCGGATACGGGCTTCACCTGGCCTGCGGCGTCGCCTATGAGAAGGATGCCGTCGCCGTATGTGGTCCGCCTCCCGCCCACCGGGATCTTTCCGGAGTATTTCGCGACCGTCTCCCTGTCCTGAAGGCCCGCGCGCCTCAGAAGCGTCTTCAGCAGATCGCTGGGGAGAACTCCGGCGGCCGATGTGCAGAGCCCCACCCTTGTGAGATCCCCAAACGGTATCTCCCATGTGAAGAACCCCGGAGCCAGGTCGGATCCCAGGCGCAGCGTCATGGCGTCGTCGTGCTCCGGCCGGTTCTTTATATCGACCTGTATCCCGAGAAGGTATTCTTTGGGGGCGTTGCCGCCCAAGGACGCCGCGACTGCGGAGCTGTGGCCGTCAGCTCCCACGAGCAGCTTGGATCCGTATTGCGACTTGGACGAGTTTACCCTTGCGATCCCGTCGCGCATGACATGACCCAGATATTTATTTTCATAGGAGATCTCCGCGCCTGCGTCCTCCGCCTTGGCCACCATCCGCACGTCCAGATCCCTGCGGTCCACGAGAGACGCCAACGCCTTGTTCGAACGGACGCCGACGACTCCTCCGCCGGGAAAACACACCTCGGCGGCGAATATCCTGTTCAGAATGTCAGGCCGGACGCCGGACATCCCGATGACCTCGTCGCTGATGAGTCCGGCGCATTGCACCGGAACCCCGGGAGAGTCGTGCTCCTCCAATACAAGGACGTCGAGATCCCCTGCCATGAGCGCCGCCGCCTTGGCGCCGGCGGGTCCCGCGCCCGCCACGATGACATCGTACTCGGATCTCATTTTTTGGATTTTTCGAAGTCCGCTATGAATGTCCTGATCCCTTCGTCCGTTTTGGGATGGGAGACCATCTTCTTCAGAACGTCGTAGGGGATCGTCGCTATGTGGCATCCCGCCGACGCCGCCTCGAGAACGTGCACCGGCCCCCGTATGCTCGCGGCTATGACCTCTGTATCGAAATCATAGTCGTCGATTATCGACACTGTCTGCGCAAGCATGTCCGATCCGTACGATCCTATGTCGTCCAGCCTTCCTATGAAGGGCGACACGTATCTTGCGCCGGCCTTGGCCGCAAGCAACGCCTGATTGGGAGTGAATATCAGCGTCATGTTCACATCGATGCCTTCCGAAGACAGTACTTTCGTTGCCTTCAGCGACTCTATGCACATGGGAAGTTTGACGTTTATGTTGGGGTGTATCGCCGCCAGCTCCCTTCCTTCTCTTATCATCCCCTCGGAGTCGGGGGACATGGCCTCGGCGGAGATGGGGCCGTCGACTATGGCGGCGATCGCTTTCACCCTGGACGGGGTGTCCGTCTTCTCCTTGGCTATGAGGCTGGGGTTGGTGGTGACTCCGTCAAGTATGCCCCAGCTGTTGATCTCCTCTATCATGTCCAGATTTGCAGTGTCTATGAATATCTTCATTCTTCGGCCTCCTCGTTGTTTTCTGCGGCCGTTTTCGGCGGCGCGCGTGCATCCTTCATCGCGATCGATCTTGCGGCGGATTCTTTGATCCGTTCGACGGTCAGGCCGTATTTCTCCATCAGCGCGGCGGGCGCGCCGGACTCGCCGAACGTGTCATACGTGCCGACCCTCGTCACGGGGGACGGCAGCTCCTGCGACAGGAACTCCGACACGGCGGATCCCAGTCCGCCTATGATGCTGTGCTCCTCGGCGGTGACCGCGCATCCGGTCTTCGAAAGAGAGTCGTAGACCGCCGATATGTCCAGCGGCTTGATCGTGGACACGTTCAGCACCTCTGCGTCCACTCCCTCTTTTTCCAATTCCTCGGCCGCCTTGAGGCACAGCGACGCCATCTGGCCCGTGCCTATCAGGGTCACGTCGCGGCCTTCTCTCAGGATCCTTGCCTTGCCTATGATGAAATCTGTGTCTTCGGGCAGTATCGTGGGGAACTTGGCGCGGCCGAGCCTCATGTACACCGGTCCGTCGTATTCTGCGATCGCCTTCGTGGCCGCATACGCCTCGTACGCGTCCGCAGGCGAGATGACCGTCATGTTGGGCAGCGCCCTCATTATTGCAATATCTTCCAGCGCCTGGTGCGATGCGCCGTCCTCGCCGACGCTGATGCCGCTGTGCGTGGTCACTATCTTGACGTTGAGGCGGGGATACGCCACCGCAAGGCGGATCTGCTCCCAGCACCTTCCGCTTCCGAACACCGCGAACGTGGATGCGAACACTATCTTGCCTGACGCGGCGAGGCCTGCGGCGACCCCGATCATGTCCTGCTCCGCTATCCCGGCCTCGACGAACCTCTCGGGCGCGACCTTTCTGAACTCGGACGTCTTGGTGGACTCGGCGAGATCCGCATCCATAACGACGATCCTGCGATCCGATGCTATGTCTGCGAGCGCCTTTCCGTAGTAGTCGCGCTGGGCCAGTTCTTTGCCGGTCACAGGCCGCACCCCTCAAGTTCGTCAAGAGCGCGGCACAGCTCGTCCGGTTTGCAGACCTTGCCGTGGAAATCGGGGTTGTTCTCCATGAATGATATTCCTTTGCCTTTCACGGTGTTCATTATTATCACCGTGGGGTTCTTCTGAGATCTCGACGCTTTCGCACACGCATCGATTATCTGCGCCATGTCGTGGCCGTCGATTATTATGACGTTCCACCCGAACGAATGCCATTTCTCGGGAAGCGGATCCAGGGACATGTTCTCCTCGGTGCAGCCGTTGATCTGCAGGCGGTTGCGATCCACGAACGCCGTCAGATTGCTGAGCCTGTGGTGGTGTGCGAACATGGCCGCCTCCCAGTTCTGGCCGCTCTGGAGCTCGCCGTCGCCCAACAGGCAGAACACCCTGTGAGTCTTTTCATCCATCTTGGCGGCCAGCGCCATTCCGCAGGCCATGCTGAGCCCCTGCCCCAGAGAGCCTGTGGACATCTCCACTCCCGGCAGCTTGCCGCGGACGGGGTGCCCCTGAAGGCGCGTGCCTATTTTTCTCAGCGTCAAAAGTTCCTCTCTCTCAAAATACCCCGACTCCGCAAGCGCGGCGTACAGGACGGGGGCGGCATGCCCCTTGGAGAGCACGAACCTGTCCCTCTCCTCCCATTGAGGGTCGGACGGGTCGTGCCTCATGACATTGAAATACAGGGCGGCGAGCAGATCCGCAGAGGACAGAGAGCCTCCGGGATGTCCTGAATTCGCCTCGGAGGTCATCTCTATGACGTCCCGGCGCAGGAGATGCGCCAATACCTTCAGATCTTCTGTTCCGTGCGCCATCTGCTTCATCAGGGTCAGTCGCTCTCGATCCTGGGCGCCAGGAAATAAACTGCGCTTGCCTCTCCGTTGGCCAGTTTGAACAGGACCCTGACGGGATAGTCGCTGTCCAGCTCTATCTTGACCAACGTCCCGGCGGGTATGGCCTTTATAAGATTGGAGAAATAGTCCAGCGGGAACAGGCTGCATACCGGGCTTGGAACGTCCAGACTCTCAAGGTCTTTCTTCAGCAGCCTGAGGTTTGCATCGTCCGTATCGCCCGCGCAGGAAAGCTCGAAGCTCTCGCTGTCCGCTTTGAGGGCTATGTGATCCGATATCGACTCTGCGGCGCGGATGCCTTTCTGCAGGTGATCCACGAGCACGCCCACCTTCGCAGAAAGGGAGAGCTGCGGAACCTTTGGGTCGTTCATGTTCGAGGTCTCGATGAGGTTCATGGAGCGCGTGACGCTGCCGACCTTGAAGACCAGCCTGCCTTTGGCCTCATCCTGCTCTATGGATATCGTGTCGCCCACAGATGCCAGCTTAAGAACCGTCTTGACCTTGTCCAGGTCCAGTCCGATCTCTGTGTTGCCCGCCGAATACGACTCGAAGGCTTTCGGGCTCATGTTGAGTTCGATCATGCCCACGTGCGCGGGATCCACCGCCTTCAGCACCGCGCCCTCCGGCGAGATGCTGAACTTGACTTCGTCTATGAGGGTCGAGATCACGTTGACCAACCCCTTAAGGGTCTCCGATTTTATCTCTGCTTTGAACATCGAAACACCAACATTTGATTTGAGGAGGGTCAGTACTCCCTCCAAGTGTGGCTGCATTTGCAGCACCTGTATATCCTGGTCTCAGGCTCATCCGCCGAGCGGGTCTGTCTGAGGCTAAAGTACGCCTCGCTGTGGCTGCATTCGGGGCAGGCTATCCTTGTCTTGGGCATCGTGGGCACATCCTCTTTGATGACCGTCATCTCCTTGTTCTCGGACTTGGTCGCGATCGTCTGCTCCCGGCCCTTCTCTTTGATCTGACCGCAGGATTTGCAAACATATGTATCCCCATCGGGGAACATCATCGAGCCGCATGATGAACAAAACACTCTTTTCAGCCTCTTTAATACCCCAACGGCTGAGCCTATTAAAATCTTATCTTCCACGCGCGGTTTGCATCAGGGGCGCTTTCCTTCCGATGATTTCCTGAGTATGTCGGCGAACGGCCCCGACCTGCCGTCGGATCGGGCCGGAGTCCCGGGCTGAGGGAGCGCGGCCTCCTCCACTGTGCTGGTCACGGTCGGGGACGCGGTTTGGCCTGCCTGAGTCCTTCCGGGCGCGGGATCGTCGCGCGGCGGCCTGCGGGGCCGGGCGGCGGGACTCGTATTGACCGCCATGTCCTGCATCGCCATGCAGTCGTCGAAACTCTCGAATCCCAGCTTCTTGTTCTTTGAATAGAGCTCCATCGATCTGGCGGCCGGGCGGACCGCCCCCTCCCACGCGCCGGAGGCCAACAGGTCGGCCGTCTCCTTCCTCGCCTGCCGGGACAATATGCCGCCCGCAAATCCGAAGACGGTCATCACGCCGAGACCGAACACGTCGATGGCGCCGTCGGAGTAGAACGCGTCCAGATAGCTGTGCGGGAATACGGCCGACGCCCCGCTGACCGCGGCAAGAAGAACGGCGCCCCCTGCAAAGGCGCAGATCGTCCCTTTGACCATAGAACCCGCCTTCCGCCCGCACACGTACCCCGCTATGGCGGGACCCACGGTCGGGATCCACCACATGAGCGCGGAGAGGATGAGTCCGAAGAAGAACGCCGTCCTTGCATCGTACACGCTGTCTCCTCTGCCGAATATGCTTGCAGGACTTAAACGCATTTTCCCATCACCTCGTTAAATGGTTTGTAAGAGGTTTGACGATGGTTTTGAAGCTCACTTCTTGGACTTCTTTTTGGCGCGGTCGGCCTTCAGGTTGTCTTTGACGGCCTTGCTTATCTCCTCGCCCTGCTGTTTCCCGTCGGTGATGTCGCTTTCAAGGTAGCGGAGCACGGTCCATCCTTCGTCCCTGAGGACGGCGTCCGACGATGCGTCCCCGGTCTCGGATCCCACATAGACCGCCACCTTTCCCCTGACGAATGCAATGGGGATCTGGTACGGGCCGTAGTCTCTCCTGCATCTCAGTTTTTTGTTCCAGGCCGCTCTCCTTACGAGCGCTTCCGGCGTGTCTTCCGCTATCTCGAAGTCCGCGTACTCTTCGGACTCTTCGTCCGCCGCTCCGTATTCCTCGTCGGGTTCGCCCGCAGGCTCCGCAACGATCACGGGTTCCGGCTCAGGCTCTGCTGCGGGTTCTGCAACGATCACAGGTTCGGGTTCCGGCTCTGCGGCAGGCTCCGCAACGATCACAGGTTCGGGTTCCGGCTCGGGAGTCTTCGGCTCCTCTTTCTTGATTGCCGTGGATCTTGCGGCGTTGGCGTCTCTGGAACTCATTACTTTAAGTTTGGCCTCTGCCTTCTTGGACTCCTCTTTCTTCGCCTCGGCCTTCTTGGGTTCCTCTTTTTTGGGTTCCTCTTTCTTCGCCTCGATCTTCTTGGACTCGGTCTTCGCCTGGTAAGGCCTTGCGACCGGGCCGTTCTTCTTGGTCTCCGAGGCATTTCCGGCCTTGGTCTTTTTCTTGGCCGGCTCCTCTGCCTCGAACGGCGCGAAGAATATCGCGGCCGTGAATATCACCCATATGGCCGAGAAGGCCGCGAACACTAACCCTCCGATTATATTGTCGGTGCCGAAATGAACATATGCCGTTACGGCGAGGATCACCAGAAGCATCGCCGATATGACCAGCAGGACCTTCTGATCCACGACCCAGTTGTATGCCGCATCCGAGACCGCCGCCAAAAGCGCCAGAGCGGCGAACAGCCATATGTAAAGCTCGGTCTCTCCTTCGGTAAACGCGAAAAGCGCCAAGGCCGCACCTGCGGCCGCAATGAGTATGCCGCGCACTTTGCCGATGAACGTCTTCGGCCCGATTTTCACAATCGCCGCCAGCAGTCCGAACGCTACACCCAGAATGCCTGCCGCCACGCTGCCGTATGTCATTATCTCGGATTCGCCGTTGAAAAGATCCCCTATAAGACTCGTTCCTATGTCGTATCCGTCGGTTGTGAATATCGCCGCCACCAGTGCCACGATGAAAACGACAGCCGCAGATATGCCCACAGCTCCCGTCAGTTTACCGTTCTCGAATGTGTTTCCCATGCTCACATAACCAGCGTACACATTTTTGTATCTTTGCATTGAAACAGCGATCCGAGGCGGGGCCGACGGCGATTTCCCGCCTTTAAGAAATTAGATATATTTGAAAGAAATAACTGTGAGCAAGCACGCGTGCGTTCATTCCCACGCATTCACTAACACATGACTGTCAAAGGGCGCCGAAGAGCGCCCTTTTCACACAATCCGCATAAGCGGAAAAATATACGAGAAAGAAGGAGACATTGATTAATGCAGATGAAATTTAAATTCCTGGGCGGCGCCGACGTGGTAGGCCGCATGGGCATGACCATGACGGGCAACAACAAGACGATGCTTGTGGAGTACGGGATGAGCCCGTCCAAACCACCCGAATACCCGTTGGACGCCCCCCGCGTGGATCACCTTTTCCTGACCCACTGCCATCTGGATCACTGCGGCATGGTGCCCGCTGTGTGCGGGAGAGACCGCTGCGAGCTGTTCACCACCCCCCTTTCCGCTGAGATCGCGGAAATGATGATGTACGACAGCCTGAAGATAGCAAAGGCCGAAGGATACAACGAACCGTACACGGCAGGGGATGTCAAACGCACGATGGACTGCGTCGCCCCCCTGACCTTCGGAGACGCCATCGAGCTGGGAAAGATGGAAGTGACCCTCCACTCCGCCGGGCATGTTCCCGGGGCCGCCATGTTCGAGTTCGCGATCGATTCGAGCACGGTGTACAGCGGCGACATCCATACGGCCGACCAGAAGCTGGTGCGCGGGGCCAAACCCGTCAAATGCAGCAACCTCTTCATCGAGGGGACGTACGCAGGGAAGAACCACCCTCCCAGAAAACAGTCGGTCAGCTCTTTCATATCCAAGATCGAAGAGGTCATCGACCGCGGAGGCAAGGTCATAATCCCCTGTTTCGCCGTGGGCAGAACGCAGGAGATCATGCTGGTGCTCAAAGACCGGGGCTACGACATGTGGGTGGACGGCATGGGCAGATCCGTCACGAGGCTGTTCCTTGACTACCCCGAATATCTCAGAGAGCCGAAAGCGATGAAATCCGCCAGGAGGGCGTTCTCGGAGATACGGGGGCAGGACATGAGAAGCCGCGCCGCCAGAGGCGACATAATAGTCACCACCGGCGGGATGTTGGACGGTGGGCCCGTCCTCGGATACATCCGCGAACTCAAGGACAATCCGAAGAATGCCATTCTGCTCGTCGGATATCAGGCCGAGGACACCAACGGCAGGCTCCTGCTGGAGCAGGGATGCATCGTTCTCGACGGCGAGACCGTGAAGGTCCAATGCGAAGTCCAGAAATATGATTTCTCGGCTCACGCCGGCCACGACGAACTGGTGGATTTCGTCAGGAAGTGCGACCCGGAGAACGTCATAATAATGCACTCGGAAGCCCGCGAGCTCCTGCTTCCGGATCTTCAGGACTACAACGTGATCCTCCCCGAACTCGGGAAGGAGTTCGAATTGGACGTATGAACTTGGATCTGAGGCCGTTTCTGGACGAGGACGTGGGCGCGGGAGACCTTACCGCCAATATATTCGTGCCGGACCGGAAGGGTTCCGCAACGATAGTGTGCGAGGAGGACGCCGTCGTTGCCGGAATGGAGGAGGCCTGCGGGATATTTGCGCTTCTGGGCGCGGCGGCCGAACCGCTGGCCGTCGATGGCCAACGCGCTGCGGCCGGAACAAAGGTCATGACGGTCAGAGGCCCGCTCAGAGGGTTGATGACCGGCGAGCGGGTCGCCCTCAACTTCCTTATGCGGATGAGCGGCATAGCGACCGCAACCGCCGCCGCCGTGGAACTCGTCAGGACCAAAGACGCCGATATGCTGATAGCCGCCACCAGAAAGACCACGCCGGGGTTCAGGAGCTTCGAGAAGAAGGCCGTCGTTCTCGGCGGGGGGTGGGGCCACAGGAACGGGTTGTACGACATGGTCATGATCAAGGACAACCACATCGCCGCCGCCGGAGGAGTGTCCGAGGCGCTGGCAAAGATAGGGGATGTCCCCGAGGGCGTGAAGGTGGAGATAGAGGTCTCCGGCGTCAGGGACGGACTGGCCGCCGCCAAAAACAGGAGAGTGGACGTCATAATGGCGGATCACATGCCGCCGAAGGACGTGGCCGAACTCAGAAGCCTTGCGAGAGCCGTCAACGGAAACGTTCTGATCGAGGCTTCGGGAAACATAACCTTGGACAACATCCTCGACTATGCGGGATGCGCGGACATAGTGTCGCTGGGCGCTCTTACGCATTCCGCACGGGCCGTGCACTTCTCCATGGACGTGGACGGCGCGGATCTCTGACCCGGCCGTACATACGCCTGCATTCTCCTGCGGAGACATGTTTATAATCTTTGAGAAACACTGCGAAGCCATGGCCATCAACTTTGACGACTACGTCTGCGAGTTCTGCGGCAGACCCTGCAAGAACGTCGTTTTCGCCGCATTCGTGTGCGGCGACAGCGAATGCGTAGAGAAAGCGAGGGTCGCCAGAGGCGGCCCCGGCGGCCACATGAAAAGGAAGGCCGAGGGGAAGCCGATCTTCATCGACCTTGACGACGACTGACGTCAGTGCCTGAACACGCGGCACCCTGTGAACACCATCGCCATCCCATGCTCGTTCGCGGCATCGATGACCTCTTGGTCCCTGATGCTCCCGCCGGGCTGGATTATTGCCGTGACCCCGGCGTTGGCCGCCTCGTCGACGCCGTCTCTGAAGGGGAAGAATGCGTCCGACGCCATCACCGACCCCTGAGTCGGCTCGTTGGCCTTCATCGTCGCTATCTTGGCAGAGTCCACGCGGCTCATCTGGCCCGCTCCGATGCCCACCGCCCTCTCGCCTTTCACGTAGACCACGGCGTTGGAGGTCACGTGCTTCGCGAGCTTCCATGCGAACAGCAGCGCCCTGACCTCCTCTTCCGTCGGCGTGCGTTTGGTCACCGCCTTCAGGTTCTCCGGGCTTATCGGGACATCCTCATCGGTCTGGACCAGAAGTCCTCCCTGAACTTTCTTCATCTTGTATTCACGATGTCTGCGGGACGGGGCTATCGGAGAGTTCGTCCTGAGCAGGCGGATGTTCTTTTTCTTTGACAGAAGCTCGAAGACGCCGGGTTCGTAGTCGGGGCAGATGACCGCCTCGACGAAGTATTGGGATATCATTTCCGCAGTCTGCATGTCGCAGCTCCTGTTGAGGCAGATCACGCAGCCGAAAGCCGAAAGGGGATCGACGTCGTATGCCGTCCTGAATGCCTCGGATATGGCGTCCGCGGACGCCAGGCCGCAGGGGTTGGTGTGCTTCATCACGACAGCCGTGGGTCTTTCGAAGTCCAGCGCTATGTCCAGCGACTTGTCAAGATCGAGAATGTTGTTGTACGACAGCTCCTTCCCGTGCAGCTGCTCGGATCCGGCCACGGTGGTGCCGGGGGTGAACGGTTCCCTGTAGAACGCCGCCGACTGGTTCGGATTCTCGCCGTATCTTAGGTCTTCCACCTTCTCCGATGGTATGGGGAACGATCTCGGAAATCCTCCGGAGAACTCCCCGTGCATCTTCAGCGCTATCATGGAGTCGTAATTTGCCGTGGCGACGAACGCTTCCGCCATAAGCCTTTGGCGGAGCCGAAGGTCCGTCTCCCCGAACGCCCTGAGCTGTTCCAGAACTTCGGGATACTGATCAGGATGCGTGACCGCCGCCACCGACTCGTAGTTCTTGGCCGCCGCGCGTATGAGGCTCGGACCCCCGATGTCGATGTTCTCTGTAATGTCTTCAAGGGTCGCGCCTTCCCTGAGGACGGCCTCTTTGAACGGATAGAGGTTCACCACCACAATGTCTATGGCCTCTATGCCCTTCTCCGCGATGGCCGCCATGTGTTCGGGGATGTCCCTTCTGGCCAGGATCCCGGCGTGTATGTTCGGATGGAGGGTCTTGACTCGCCCGTCCAGCATTTCCGGGAATCCCGTCGCTTCCGAGGCTTCGACCGCAGGTATGCCGTTCTGCCTCAGCAGCCTGTACGTCCCGCCGGTGGATATTATCTCGACGCCGAGAGACGCCAGCTCTTTGGAAAAATCGACTATCCCGCTCTTGTCAGAGACGCTTATTATCGCGCGTTTTGTTTTTGCCAAGTAAATGCCCTCCTGCTGTGCGATGGCCGTCCGTCCGACGCGTCATGCATGATTGCTTTATGTTAGATAAAGTGTGCGCAAGCCCGCATTCGGGCGCGCTCCCCATATGCCGCCGCCTGCCTCCGGCGCGTCTGTTTCACGGAAATATGTGAAAGACGCACGGTCCGCGGCCGCTCTTCCCGATCGCGGATCCTGGATGTAAGATGTTTTCCTCCGCCCGGAGGCGGAGGATTTGAAGTTTCAGAGAAGCGCCTTCATGACCCTTGCCGCTCTCGCGTCGAGGGTCTCTACTCCGGACACTTTGCTCGCGTACTCCGAGAGCGCGACGATGTCCTCGGACTCGATGCACTCGAGCTTGAACTTGCGCGTTCCCGCCATGAGCTGTTTCAGCCCCTCGCCGAGCCTCTCGTTGAAGTAGGTGTACAGGCTGACTCCGCCCCATGGGATGTCGGAGCCGACCTTCTTGCTCTTGAACTTGGCCTGGACGTCCTCGGCCTTGATGAAAAACTTGCTCGGGTCGTCGCCGTACTGGGACGTGAAGCTCTCCGGGAGCTGCTTCTTTGCCGCCAGCTCGGAGAAGTGCTTTCCCTTCAGCGCGGCGGTGATCGGTCCTCTCGCCATGGCGATGGACTTGACGAGCGGACCCTCTCCTATGTCGGAGAGCGCGAACGCCTTGTACATCTGGGACTCGTTGATGAATCCGCCTGCGAAGGAGAGATCGGGCACGAATCTGCCCTGCGCCTTCAGCTCTCTGGCGCATGCCAGGACCTGGCTGAACAGCCAGATGCCGGGGGAGCTGAGCTCGTTCATGTGCGTGACCGGAGACATTCCGGTCCCGCCTCCGGCCGCGTCGAAGGTCAGGAGGTCTATCTTCGCTTTGGACGCGCACCTCATGGTGAACGCCACGACCTCGGGCTTGTACGCGCCGGTCTTCAGGAACACGTTCTTGAACTTGCCCCTGAGCTGGTCTATGTCCTCCAGGAACGACGCCTCGTCGGGGAACCCGACGCGGCTGTGCCTCTCGAATGATTTGAACACGCCGGCCTTGAACGCCTTCTGGACGGCTTTGTCCTCCGGGTCCGGCATGACTATGTATCCTCTGGACTTGAGCTCGAGCGCCCTCTCGAGAGAGGTCAGCCTGACCTCTCCGCCGATGGCCTTCGCGCCCTGTCCCCATTTCCTCTCGATGACGGACACGTCGAGTTTGGACGCTCCGTAGTCATCGACTCCGCCGCGTCCGTCCTCCACATTTGTCTGGAGCACGATGCGTCCGTTCTTGCCGTCCCAGAAGTCTGTGTAGGACTTCACGCGGAACGCCAGATCGGGGGATTTTTGAACTTTTCCGTTGGAGTAGGTCGCGTCCGGGTCCATACCGCAGACGTTCTCTCCTATGACCTCGCAGACGCCGGCGATGGCGGCTCCCGAAGCCAGCTCTCTCCAGTTCGTCTTGGCCACGGCCGTGGATCCCAGTCCGGCAATGTGCACGGGCAGGGACATCTTTATCGGGTTCTTGCTTCTGGTACCGACCACAGTTTTGATATCGACGTTTTCAAAGAACGCCACATCAGAGCTGGGCTCGATGCCTTTTGCGCCTATGAGCTCTGCCATGACCTGGAAGTGGGACCAGTCCAGAAGGTAGTCCTTGTTGGACGCCGCCGTGGATTTCCCGAAGTGCTCAGGGCTGGGGTACAGGACCTCGCGCCCCCTGAGCGCCCCTTTTCCGACCTCGCAGAGAACATTGCAGTCCTCTATGCACACCGGGCACATGCCGTTGATAGGACAAGGGTCCTTCACGCGTATGGCGGTTCCGGTGGTCGATTTAGAATTCTCTATTGACATTCTATCACCTGCGGAGTATCTCCCCCGCAAATGTTGCGACACCCTATTAGGATTTAAGCCTCACCCGCACATAAAAAACGGTACTGGGCGATTGTCCATCCGATGGTTGCATATGTAGATGAATAGACAAAAATAATAAATAGCGCGAGACGCAGAAATCCCGGCCCGCCTGCGGCCGCATGGAATGTCGAAGCGCAAAGACCTTATCGCGCCGCCGACAATGCACGTTCGTGAGAATCAGAAAAAAAGACCTCGAGATCGCATTGGCAAAGGTGCCCGTGTTCAGGGATCCGAAGGCCGCGCTGGAGCAGTACCCCACGCCGGCGTCCATAGCGGCGGACATGCTGTTCAATGCGTACTCCAACGGCGACGTGGAAGGAATGAAGGTGATGGACCTCGGGTGCGGGACGGGCGTCCTGTCGCTGGGCGCGTGGATGCTGGGCGCCGGCATGGTCGTAGGGTATGACGTGGACCCGGACGCGCTGGAGACGGCGAGAGAATGCGCAAGGTCGTTCGGATCGGACGCCGTGTTCATCGAGTCCGACGTGAACGGCGTCGCGGAGAAGGCCGACACGGTGGTCATGAACCCTCCGTTCGGCTGTCAGACGCGCCGCGCCGACCGTGATTTCCTCGACAAGGCGATGGACTCCGCGGATTGCATATATTCCGTTCACAAAGCGGAGACGCTGGAATTCGTCACTGAAAGGGCGGAGGACAGGGGGCGCCGCGTCGTATATAATAAAATTTATAAGTACGAGATTCCCCATACCTTCTCATTCCATAAAAGTGTGAAAAGGACGGTCGATGTAGTGGTCGTCAATATCAGGTGAAAATGATGAAAAGCGGAACAGAAGTATTCCCGGGGGACGAGGTTGCTGTTGAAGAGGAGTATCTTGCCTCCGACGGGACATTCTCCAATGACGGGGTAGTGTATGCGTCCCAGATCGGCATATTGGATCTCGACGATGACGAATGCGTAGCCAGAGTGTCGTCGCCGAACCCACCCAACGTCCTGAGGCCGGGGGACATAGTCTATGCGGTCGTGGCGGACATCAGGAACACGATGGCCACCGCGGACGTGGTGGCCAAGAAAGGCACGGCGAGGGGCATCGGCGGCGAGACGTACGCCACGTTGCATGTGTCCAAGATCTCGCCGGGATACACCGACGACGTCTCCAAGGAACTCAGAAAGGGAGACATAATAAGGGCAAGGGTCACGGGCATAAGCCCCTCGTTGCAGCTCACCACCAAAGACGACGACCTGGGCGTGATCAAGTCGCTGTGCGGAACGTGCAAGACGCCCCTGATAAGAAAAAAGAACGGACTGTACTGCACCGAATGCGAGCGCTCTTTCACAAGAAAACTGGCAGACGATTACGGCGATGTAAGGCTATGAAAGAGCCGGCAGACGACATGACGTCCCTGAAGGCGGAGCTCAAGGCTCTGAAGACAGAGGTGGACACGCTGAAAGAGTTCGTCAGGGCGCTTTATTCCATGATCGACGACGAAGAGTGCGACGGCGAGGAGTATTCCGGAGGGTTCGTTCCGGGGAGGTTCAACACATGAAGGTCGTCTGTCTGATCTCCGGAGGCATAGACTCCCCCGTGTCCGCGTATGTAATGAGCCGCGTCGGAGCGGACGTGGCGTTGCTGCACATGGACAATCGTCCGTTCGCCAACGACCATATCTTCGACCGCGTGACCAAGCTCGCCGACAGGCTGAGGGAGGTTACCGGACAGGAGATGCCGCTGTACAGCGCGCCTCACGGGCCGAGCCAAAAAATCATATACAAGACCTGCGAGCGCCCCTATCAGTGCGTCATGTGCAAAAGGACCATGCAGCGCACCGCCCGCGAGCTGGCCAAAAGCATAGGCGCGTCGGCGATCGTGATGGGCGACTCACTGGGACAGGTGGCCTCTCAGACTCTGCACAACATCAGATTCGAGAACGCGGGGCTGGAATTCCCGGTGCTCAGACCGCTGATAGGATACGATAAGCTTGAGATAGAGGCGATAGCCAAGGAGATCGGGACCTATGAACTGTCCATCCTGCCCGCCCTCAGCTGCAGCATAGTGCCCCAGAGGCCGGTCACGGAAGCAAGGCCCGACAAGATCGCGGAGTTCGACGCCGCCTGCGGCATCGAAGAGCTTTACGGTGCGGCGCTGAAGAACGCCGTCAGGGTATCCTGATCACCTGTGGTAGAACACAGGGCAGGCATCGATCTCGTCCTCTGTGTAGAACATGTCCTCGGTGACCCTGTTTATGTATCTGGCCTGCACGCGCGATACGTACAGGGTGTTGTCTCCGATCTTGATCCTGACATCAGACTCTTTCGGAGACTTCACCGTCACAGGCACGAGCGCGGGGCCGGTGCAGGACGTGCATACTCTATAATCGCATCCTTCTTCAAGGATCCTCTTGCGGACGCCTTCATCCACATCCATATCCATACTCCACCCTACCACCGACCAGAAAATAA
>JAITQH010000009.1 GCA_031288985.1 Candidatus Methanoplasma sp.
CTGTCAAACGGACGATACCTCGCCGGAGCAATACTACCACAATCACATACGAGATTCTTTTTGCTTTTGTGATCCCTGAGAAGATTCTGATCCCATGCTATCTTTTTTGTATCGTACTCTACTTTTCCGCTTTCTTTCTGCCGATTGTATTCTTCGATCATATTCTGCATATTCTTTGACACGCTTTCCTTTGAGAAGTTGTATGACCATGCATCGCGACATGTGCCAAACCCTCTGGTATATCCCACGAATATCGTCTCTTCCTCGTGCTTATCGAACTTCTTGTGCGTGTCCCCCGCCAACGGAATGAGCTTTTGAAACCTCTCGTCCCTCTGCACGATCCAGTCTCCGTTGTCCTTGGTTTTCAGAACCTCCAGCAGATCGTTGCGCTCCATGTCAGAGAAGGAGCCGTTTTTAATCAGCAGATCAAACTTTTCCTTCTTCTTCATGCAATCCTCCGTTTTGGCGTACAGCACCTTCGCTTTGCCGGAGAAGCCTTTGCGTTTGACGAGGAGAGTTATGGATATTCCTGTTCTGGAACCCTCGCCGAATACTCCGTCTCCCTCCTGACGCCTCATTTCTCCCTGTGTGGTCGCATCCCCTCTCAGATTGAACACATAGATCTTGGAGAACTCTTTCTCCAAGCACTTTCGGAACCCGACGAACGCGCTGCCAGACAGCCACCCGTTCGGCGTGACGAAGGCCACGATCCCATCGCTGCCGCCGATGCGGTCCGTGGACCACCTGAACGCGCGGACGTAGTTGTCGTAGACGGAGTTGACGTTGCCTTTCTTCCCGTCAAAGAGCGCCGCGTCCAGATACTTCTTCTCTATTCCTCCGTCGACCCCGTCCCGGTACGTCCTCTTCTTTGCGTCGTCGTTGGCGGACTTCTGCGTCGCGCCGTACGGAGGGTTTCCGACAATGATCGTTATCGGAGTCCCGTTCTCGGCCTTTATGCGGTCCAGGTTCCTTTTGAAGTAGTCCTCCTCGCCTATCGTGGTCTGGCGCCCTTTGCAGATCTCTTCTATGTTGAATGTGTCCGTGAGCAGTATGTGGTCGAACGGGCGGTATTCCGAAGGTTCGAGGATCTTTGCGAAGACGTTCTCTATGTTCACCGCCGCGATATAGTATGCCAGAAGGGTTATCTCATTGGCAAAAAGTTCGTCGGTGTATTTTCTCTCCAGGTCTTCTTTTCTTATAAGGCCTGTTTCCATCAGTCTTGCCACGAACGTCCCGGTGCCCGTGAACGGATCTAGTATGTTGACATTCTCGCCGCTGATGTCCAGGCCGAATTCTTGCTTCAGGATGCCTGCGGCCGAACGCAGTATGAAGTCCACTATCTCCTGCGGGGTGTAGACCACGCCGTTGATGCTTTGATCCTTCGGGAAGGCCACTTTAAAGAACTTCTCGTAAAGAGAGGTCACCACCTTCTGCTTGCCGTCGGCGGTGTCTATCTTGGTGAGCGTTCCTTCCACGCTGCGGTAGAATTCGTTGAGGTCTATATCTTTCAGACCGTCCTTCGCGTCTATCTCGTCAAGCATCGCGTCTATCGTCTGGGACACGGAGTTCTGTCTTACGAAGCGGTCGTTGCCGAACAGGGCTGTGAATATTGGTTTTGTTACGATCTGCTGCGCCAGCATCCTTATCGCATCTTCGGCCGTGACATCGTCGTTGACGCATGCTCTCAGCCCTTTCAGATATCTGTTGAACGCCGGGGCGTATTGCCTGTACCCGTAGTCGGAGTGCCCGCAGATCAGGGTCAGCCTTTCAAGGAGCCTCGGCATGGCGACAGCCACTCCTTTGGCCCAGTTCTCGATGTATTCGCGGTCGCCCACTTTGAGAACAAGCCTTGCCATCAACGCTCTGCCGAAGTCGTCCAGAGTGTATTGCCCTCCGATTGGGATTGTGTCAGGTTCGTTCCCTTTGCATCCGCCTATCAGTATGCGACCGTTCCCGGGCGTCTTCCTGTACTGCAAAGTGTTGATCTCGGCGTCAAGCCTCTCGTCGTGGGACCTCAGCGCACGCAGGACCTGCCATACGATCCTATATCTCTCGTTGTCGTCCAAAGCAGTTTCCGGATCGTCGCCTTCCGGCACGATGATGGGGACTATGATGTATCCGTATTTCTTGTCCTTGTGCTTCCTCATCACCCTCCCCACGGATTGCACTATATCGACCAGCGAACCCTTGGAGTTCATGAATATCACGGCATCCAACGCGGGTACGTCCACCCCTTCGCTGAGACACCTGACGTTGGACAGCACGCGGCACTTGTCCGCTTCGTCCTTTTTCAGCCAATCCAGAAGGCGGCTCCTGGCCATGGAGTTCATGGCGCCGTCGATGTGTTTCACTTCGATGTCGATGGGCCTCCCGCCGACCGCCGCCATTTCGTTGAATCTTTTTGATATCTCTTTCGACAGTGCGATCGTCCGGCTGAACGCTACCGCAGACCTCATCCTCCCCGGATCCGCCTGCTTTACGGTCTCGTCGTAAGCGACGTTCTTGGCGAGGGCGTTCATCGAACCCCATATCTTGCATTCGAGATCCAGATCCAACTCTTGGACTGTCCCCTTCTGCTCCTCCCACTGTCTTTGTACGATCGGCGGGATGTCGCTCTGCCTGGCTGTGAGAACCAGGACCTTGTAGTCTGAAAGAAGGTTGCGTTCCACCGCATCCCCGAAGCTTATCTTGTGGAATTCTTTGCCGTAAGTTTCGTCGTCATCCATTGAACACAGGACGGCGGAAGCTTCCTTTGCTTTCTCTTTCCCCTTGACTCCGTATATCCTCGGCGTGGCCGTCATGTACAGCCTTTTTTTGGCCTTGATGTTTTCGTTGTTGTGAACCTTTGTGAAATGGCTCTCATCCACGCCATCGATTATGGCGCCGGTGGTTCTGTGGGCCTCGTCGCAGACGATCAGGTCGAACGCCGGAAGCCCCTCCCTCTGCGCCTCTATAACGGAATCAATGGATTGGTATGTCGAGAAGATGACTGTTGTGTCTTCTGCGGCCTTGTACTGCCGGAGTATCTTTTGAGGATCGGTCGTGGCGGGCGCGCCAAGATCCTCGACGCGTTCCCCTATGTCGTCGTTAGAAACTTTTTTGGTTATTCTGGGATCGGAGCACACGCATACGGTGTTCAGATCGTTCTCTGCGTTGGCTGTCCACTCTCTGAGCGTCTGGCCGACCAATGCGATGGATGGCGCGAGGAACAGTATGCACCTCTTCCCCCCCCCCCCCTGATGAGTGCTTCGGCTATTCTGAGAGATGTGAACGTCTTTCCCGTCCCGCAGGCCATTGTCATACGGCCGCGGTCGTTCGTCTTGTAGTGTTCCAGCGCGTTATTGAAGGCTTCTTTCTGATGGTCGCGGAGGGCGTATTTCTCGCGTCTCGCATCCTTCCCATGGATGCCGTTCTCGATCTCTTCCCACATGACCGGCGCGTCTCTGAGAATGTCAAGCCCCACCAAGACCACGGGCACCGTCTGATTGTGCGCCGCATCCAGAGCGTGATGGCTCCATTGGTCTGTGGTGGCGAATATGTATCTTTCGGCAAAGACGGCTTCTTTCCCGTCGTCGCCGAGGAATTTTCTTCCCGACGCCGATATGAACGTATCAACGTCCTCCTTGGACACCGTATGTCCTTCGGCATAGCACTTGCATTGAATGGCCCAGTATTCCCCTGTGTTCGTCTTGGCCACGATGTCGATCCCCGTGTCATGCCCTCCGAGCTCCGCACGGGCAAAAAAGTCCGTCCACAGGTGCGCCCATTCCAATTTCTGGGCGTACAAAGGGTCGGTCATAAGATATCTCGCGATCAGTTCCTCGAATTTGGCGCCGAGATCGCTTTTTGAATGCTGATTCTCACGGTATTTGCTCAAGATATCATCAAAATCCATTTGACCGCCGACTCCCTGTCCGAATGAATGCATCTGTCCCATTTATTGTTATCCCATGCACAGTCTTTGTCTTTTTGACGGCGATATCCCGACGGGTCGGGCATCTCCCTGCTTTTTCGACCGGGCCGCAAACGGCAGGATCTCCGATCAAAGTCTTTTACGCAACATATTTCACATATTGCAACGGCCTGCGGGGGTCGGACAATGCATATTGTGTTCTTTCAGTCGGAGTTCTGTTTCATCGGAGCATGATTCTGCGGGTTTGAAGTTGAGATCGTATACAGATTCCCGATCTGCCGCATCGCGGTTATGAAGTCGTTCCGGCGCGAGTGATCCCTGTCCCACTCTGAAAGCCGCCTTCATGGTGGTCTCGCATCACTGCCGCACGTTTCCGTTGGCCTTCCGGTGAACCCAAACGGCGGCAACAGACACGATGCATATTGCGATCGCCGATGACAGGCCGATCTGCCATATGTTTTCGGTGGATAGGGCATTAAAAACAAGGAACGCGGATGCCATCACTGCCGCCATGAAGAACAGCGAGTACTTTCTTTCCGCTTGTTCTTCCTGTGAACTGTGACGGTTGCGCCACAGCAACGCGATAAGGACCACAGCCAGAAGCACCGCCAAGAGTGCAGGTGCGCCGAATACGCCCGTAATTAAGCTCATGTCATCTCCGGCGCATATGGTGCATGCCCCATGTCCTGTCGGCATTCACCCAAAAAATCGTCTATGGAGACTCCGTACTTTTCTTCGAACAGCAAAGTTTTGTACATCTCCGTCACGCTCGTCCCATCCGTCTGACTGTGATCTGCGATGCAACAGCTGTTGCAACGTAATGCAATAGTCTTTGCCTCATATATATCTCATTTTATGCGCGGCGAACCGTTGAAACTCCGTCCACCGTCAAAATACCGTAAACATGGCCGGGTGCGGAACAATCAAAATAAAAGTAAAATTTTAAGAGGTTTGCGTCGGTATAACCAACTTTTGCTGTTCAACCGAACAAGGCGCTGAGGCCCGCTGCTGCGTCCTCTTCGCTGACCTTCTCTTCCTCGGGCTCCGGTGCTGCGGCTGCGGCTGCTGGGGCTCCGGCTGCGGGTGCGACTGCGGCCGCGGGTGCGGCTGCGACGGCGGCCGATGCGATGGCCTCCTTTATGTCGACTCCCTCAAGAGATGCGATCAGAGCTTTCACCTTGGCGGCGTCTGCGTCCACTCCGGCTGCTTTCAGGATCGCGGTGACCGAGGCCTCGCCAATCTCTTTGCCAGCAGAGTAAAGCACCATTGCACTGTAGATGTACTCCATTTTTTCAACTCCTATTTAGCCAAATAATGCGCTCAGGCCAGCGGCTGCGTCTTCCTCGCTGACCTTTTCTTCTTCTTGTTCGACCTCTTTCGCCGCCGGGGCGGGTGCCGCCGCCGGCGCCGCAGAGACTGCGGCGGCAAGACTCAGTCTCGCCGCTATGCTGTCGTTGCTGTAGCCGGATGCGGAAGCGAGAGCAAGCATTTGCCTGTCCGCTTTCGAAAGAAGCAGATCAATATTCTCTTTGGTCGGTATCGCGGCCGATATCGAGAGGGCCATTGCCTCCCTGAACGCCTTTGCGACGAGCGGTACGATGGTCTCCTTTGCAGGATACGCAATTCCTATCGCGAGCGCGCGTGCGTTGCTTGCGGCCGTAGCGAACAATATGTTATAGTGGCCGTCGGGGATCGCGAGAACGCCCTTGCCGTAGATCGTTCCGTCCTCGAAGGCGGACCTGAGGTCCATTCCAACGATCATCGGAAGTATTCCCAGCTTGGGGAGCATCGCAGCGACGTTGGCCGGGATCGGTTCCCCGCTCTTGACCAGCGTCGTGTCCTTTTTGACCACTATCTTCCCTGCCTCGATGGCGGCGGGAAGGCCTAATTTTTGAAGTTCTCCGATGATCGGACCCGGTCCGAACGGCGTAGGCCCCTTCGACACGATTATGTCATAAGGTGCTGTCTGCCCCGCCTTGGCGGCGGAGGGCGTCATCGTCGACTCGAGCTTTTTGTAAAGCTTGAACGGATTCATCTCCGTCGCGACGATTGCACACTGTCCGTGGACGGCGTCTTTCAGTCCTTCGATTCCGGGTTTCTTTTTCGCGGCTTCGTCCAATGCTATGACGATCAAGTTGTTCTTGGTCATCGTCACATCGGCATGGCCGCGGAGACCCGCCCTCATGGACTGTATCTGCTGTCCGGGGATACCATGGACGTCCACCACCGCAACGACGGGGTTGTCCACGATGTCCTTGACGATCTCGCTCACCATCTCCTTCTTCCAAGTTGCGACGTGTGCCATTTCAGACCTCCTTACAATACCTTCTCCGAAGGTCCCATGGACGTCTTGACGTAAGCCGACGCAATGTTCAGCTTACCTTTCTCAAGGCGCAGGGCCACACGCTTGACGATGGTATCCACGTTTTCCGCGATATCCTCCGCCGACATGGTGGCCGTTCCCACGGGCACGTGGAAGGTCTTCCTGTCTTTCGTCCTGACTGTCACAGACCTGCGGAGGCCTTCGACCATTGCCGCCGGATCTACTCCGGGCGGTATGGGCTTAGGCATTTTTCCGCGGGGACCGAGAACAGTACCGAGCCTCTTACCGACGACCGCCATGAGCGGCGCCTCGGCAATGAAGTAGTCTGTGCTGTTCGCGATCTTCTTGGCCTGTTTCTTGTCGTCCGCGATCGCCCCGAGTTCTTCGGGAGTGATCACAAGATCGGCAACGTCCTTGGCTTTCCGGGCTAGTTCGCCACCACCAATCACGCAGACCCTAACGCTCTTTCCTCTGCCGCTCGGAAGGATTATGTCCTCCTGAATACGGTTTTTGGGGATCGAGAGATCGATGTCCTTGAGATTGATGGCCAACTCAACCGTTTCAGTAAAATTGCGCTTTTTTGCACTCTCCAGTGCCTTCTGCACAGCCATTACGGTTGGTTTTTCTGCCAATACAATTCCTCCTCGTAGTACATGCGAGCCTTGCGGCTCTCCTACAAGCAGTCACCCTAAGATTCGTTTAATATTTAAATGTTAGACCTTTGGATCCGCAGGCGCCCGACAGACTCAAAAGTTTTGGAGCCGTCTTTGTTCCGCGAAACGCTGTAAAGGGCGGGGAGGCGACGGAGGCTCGGCCTCCCCGCTGTGCACCTCTCTCAGAGGCCTTCACACTGCTTTGCCGATCTCGGTGGCCTCCTTCACTTCTTTCAGACGTCCGGTCTTCACGTCGTAAGTGTATCCGTATATCGGTATGTTCTTCGGCACAAGAGGGTGGTTGCGCACCTTGCGCACGTCGTCCGCCACGCTTTTCTCGAGATTTCCGAACGGCAGGAAGTTTATGTACTGTCCGTACTCAGAACCGCCCTCTTTCTTGGCGTTCCTCCACTTCTTCCCGTCGAACTCTGCGGTCTCCAGGCTTTCCGACAGCAGATCCCATATCACTTGGTTGCTGAACGTCAGCATCCCGCAGTCCGTGTGGTGTATTATGAACCACTCCTGCGTGCCCAGAAGCTTGTGGGATATGATCAGCGAGCGTATCCCGTCCTCGCTGGCCCTTCCGCCCGCGTTCCTTATGACGTGGGCGTCTCCCTCGGACAGACCGGCGTATTTGGCCGGATCCAGCCGCGCGTCCATGCATGTGAGTATCGCAAATTTCCGACCCGGTGGCAGGGGCAGACTGCCCTTGTCTCCGAAATCCGCGGCGTATTTCTTGTTCGCCGCCAGCACCTCTTTCAGTATCTTGGTCATCGTGATTCCTGTAATATTAATATATGAATATACATTTAAATTCTATTGCCGTAGATATTCTTAAAAGGATATTTTAAATTTGGACGCGGCCGTCTGTTCCTGCAACAGGCCGGATCGGATCCGGGCGGAAGAACGCGTTTCCGGGGCAGTTGTCTTTTATGTATTCTCTGAGCGCGGCCGCGACGAACTCGGCAAGCTTCACGGGGACTGCGTTCCCTATCATCTGCTCCCTGTCCGTCTTGGACCCCATCCACTCGAACGTCGGAGGGAACGTCTGTATGAGCGACCTTTCGAGCGTGTTCAGCGCGCGGACGCCCTCCGTCGGAGCGGAATCTCCGGCGTGGCCACGATACCCTTTCGGCACGGGTCTGTTTACACCTCTCATAGTCGGGGCCGGCTCGTCAATGGAGAACACGGCGCGCCTTGAGTAGTTGCGCGGATGTCTGTAATAATGCTCGAAACCGGGAGAGCCTCCGAAATACTCCCTCAGCGTGAGCGGTTTCTCCCCGAGGCCGCGATCAATGTGTCCGTCGGCGAACCCGTCCTCCTATCCTTGGGCGCCGACGCATATGAACCTCTTGCGTTTTTGCGGGACGCCGCAGAGGCTGGCGTCCAACACGCGTTCCGTGAGGCCGTATCCTGCGTCCTTGAACACTTTCCTTGCTTCGGCGTATGCTTCGCTCTTGGATGACCGGCCTACATTCTCCATGACGAAGAATGGCGGTTTGACGGCCGCCACTATCATGGCGTAGCGCTTCGTCAGCGAAGCGCGGTCCGACTCCACCCTTTTACCTGCCGCCGAGAAGTCCTGGCACGGCGGACCTCCTATTATCACGTCGGGAGAGTCGTCTTTTATCAGCCTTGCGGCGGCATCCGCGTCGGAAAGGTCGGCCTTCCTCACAGGATGATTGAAATTCTTTTCGTAACACGCTATCGCGGCGTCCCAATACTCATAGGCGGCGACCATTTCGAACCCGGCGTTCATGAACCCGAGCGACATCCCTCCGCATCCTGAAAACAGCTCCACCGCACGCATTCGCATATCCCCGACATCCTGCAGTGCGCAAGGCCTATATGGGGATGCGGTCGAAAGATCGGCTCGGTGCGGAGCGCGGCGGTAAAAAGCGGTCGCGGGCGGGCCGGAGGCCCGCCCAAAAAAGTTTCTTTCAGTTGTAGGGTTTGGCGAACTGCTCGTCGTATTTTCCGGCCTTCAGATCTTTCTGGAAGGCTTTCGGTTCCTTCCCGTCGATGCTGATGCCTATGCTGACGCAAGCTCCGGCAACCTCGCTGACGCGGGCCTGCTCGGTCGCGCCGAGGAGGCTGTCCTGCTTCATCTCGGCGATCTTCCTGGCTTGGCTGATGGTCATGTCGGCGACCTTCGTGGTCCTCGCGTTGCTGGATCCGCTTGCCAGTCCCAGTTCGGATTTGACGAGCGCGGCCATGGACGGCGTGCCGACCTTGATCTCGAACGTCTTGTTGTCGTTTATGATGATCTTCACAGGCACTTTCATCCCTGCGAAGGCCTTCGTCTTCTCGTTTATCTTGGCGATTACCTCGCCCGTGTTCACTCCTTTCGGTCCGAGTGCGGGGCCGAGAGGGGGTCCTGCGGTGGCCTTTCCTCCGTCTATCAGTGCCTCAACAGTGTCTACCATTGCTTATTTCTCCTTTTCAATGACTCTTACGCTGTCACCCTTGACGGTGACCGGGATCGGCACCATTGCCTCGATGAGTTCGACTGTGATCTCTTCTTTGCTCTGGTCGATCTGCTGTACTCTTGCGATCTCGCCCTTGAACGGTCCGTTGACCAGTTCGACGAGGTCGCCTTCCACTATCCCTATGACCGTGGACACCGGCACGAGGTAGTGGCTTATCTCCTCTATGTCGGTCTCTCCGTCCACGAACGAGCGTGCTTTCCTTATGTCCCGGGTCTTCTCGCGGAGGCGGTCGGTGTTCATTCCTTCCACGAACACGTATCCTCTGAGGCCCGCCGGGCTGAAGATCGCGTAGATGTCCTTCTCGCCGACGTTCGCTTTGGACGCCAGGCTGTCGGCCACGCTCTTCTCCTGATCCATCTGCGTCTTGAGGACCAGGATGGATTGTCTTGCCACTGCGGCAAACTTTATCTCGTCGCTTCCCGCCCTTATGGCTATCTCAACTTCGTCGCCGTATCTGGCGCCTTTGGGGCATATGACCTCCAGCTTGAGTTCCTTTTCGGAATTCCCATGGATGTCCACGTCCGCCTCCCTTTTGGAACGGTAATTGCTCCAGATCTCTCCGGAGGAGTCGTAGAGGGCGACGTTCCACTCGGGCGCGTTGTCCGAGTCCGGCCCGGTCGCGATGTCGAATGTCAGGGTCGTGCTTCGGCCGCCCACCTTGAAACTCCAAAACACTGCGCTGCCGGCGCGGACGTCTTTCGATCCTCCCTCTCCGGTTATGCGGGCGTCTCCTGCGATCTTGTCTGACATGTTGATTCTCCGTTGGGTCTCAGAAGTACTTCGGAAGGTAGACCATGATCCACATTATGGCAAAGCCCACGGCTCCGAGCACCACCATGCCGAGCGCCGCTATGTATGCGCTCTTCTTGTACTCTTCTCTGGTGGGCGTGCGGGCCATTTTGAGGATTCTTCCGTACTTTCCTTTGCCCATGTTCTTGAACGCGGACTCTATGTCGTCCTGGAACTCCTCGGCCCTGCTTTCCTCTTCCGTCATATTCGGTCCTTCCTTGGCATGCCGAGGGATCCCCCGGCGTGCGGTCTTGCTCTTTCGTTACCACTGAAGGCAACAATTGAATATTCCCCTTAGATAAAACACCGTCTTAAAGATTTCGGTCGGGCGCCGCGTTCCGCCCGGTGATGCGCTCGCGTATCGCCAGGATGACCATGACGGCCGTTGCCAGCAGCGCGAGGTTCTTCGCCAATATCAGGGACATGCCGGGAACTGTGAGTCCTTCCCCGTTGAGGAAGAATGCGTTGACGGCAAAGTCGGCCTGCAGCAGAACGATCGTTGCGGCAAGGAGTATGGCTGCGATCCTTCTCCGGCGGATGTCGGGAAACACCGCCGGCAAGAAGGCGGCCAACGGGATGATCCATATGAGATATTGCCCGGAGAACACCTTGCTTCCCAGCATGAATATCACCATCGCCAGGAACAGCGTCGCGCCGAACAGCGCCCTGCGGTTGTCCTCCGTGTTGCGGCCGTTCTTCCGGATCTTCAGGAAAAGATGCGCCGTGAATGCGTACAGCAACAGCAGCATGGCGGCCATTATTGGCAGCACCACCCCCGCCGCGGCGTCCGGGATCGGACCCGCCATGTTGTCCGAGCCGTACGTGAAGACCCACTCGGCCTCGGTGGCGCCCGCCAGCGAAAAGGGGTATATCAGCGAGGCGGCGAACGACTCTATCTGGAGCGGACGGCCCGAGTGATAGGAGATGAAGAACGTCGCCGCGTCGGGATCGGTGATCAGCAGAGGCAGGAATATCGCCAGCGCGACGCCGAAATACAGAGCCGTCCCCTTGGCCGCCCCTTTCCAGTCGCGGCCCGTCAGCATCGGTATGAGGAATATCGGCATCAATATCGCCGGGTACAGCTTGGTCATGGTCGCCAGAGACAGGACGATCCACGCCAGGGCGTACCTTTTGGTCACGTAGCAGTAGATGGCCAGCAGCGTGAGGACCGCAGGGAATATGTCATATCTGTCCAACACGAACTCGAGCATCAGCAGCATGCCTACGGCGTACAGGGTCATGGCCGCATGTTGGCTCTGGTTGAATTTCTTTGCGAGCTTCGCAGTGTACACCAAACCTATCACAAAAAATATGAATGCCTCCGCCGCGAACGCCGTCTCGTACCCTCCGGGCGTCGAAGAGATCAGTTTCGGCAGGCCGAAGAACACCGCCGCCAACGGCGGATACTCCATCGTGGACGGAAGGCCGTCTGCGAAGAACTCCATGTAGTTCTCCGTTTCGGACTTCACGCCCGTGACGGCCACCGCCGCGAGAAAAGCGGCCGCGGCGATCAGGAACAATACTATGAATGGCGTCTGACTGTATTGTGTCGCCTTCATCGCCCACAGAACGCTTGGTGCGCAAATAAGGTTATCGGAAGGGCGGAGGCGGCTTCCCGGCGAGAAAAGAGGTACGCCTCCGGCGGCGCCTCAGCCAACCATTATATACAGGTTCCCTGTTCGGTAACGTATTCCTGCATGGGGTGACAACAATGGAAGAGCTTTTATGCAACGTTGAATTGGTTAAGGACAACAACGACTTCGTCGCCAAAATCCAGAGTGACATCGGCGGCATCCGGGAGTATAAATCCCCCAATTTCGAAGAAGTCTTGGAACAGTTGATGATCGACCTTCAGGAAGAGTTCGAATCCATCTGAAGAGGAGGAATGCCTTATGGCAGACAAAACCAAACAAGTGAAACAAGTACTCGACGTGCTCGACAATTTGTCGGAAGACACGTCTGTCCCGAGAAACATCAGGAAAGGAGCGACGGACGCCAAGGTGCGCCTGCTCGACGAAAAGAATGCAATGGACGTAAGGGCCACCAGCGCCATAATCATCCTGGACGACCTTGCGAACGACCCCAACATACCCCTCCATGGAAGGACCCTCATCTGGAACGCGATAAGCCAGCTTGAGGTTCTCAGCCAGAGCTGAGGTTTTTGAACTTTTGTCCGGGGAAGGTCATCTTCTCTCGGATATGATGTCCAAGAAGTTCCGGAATATCTGCGGACCGTTCTCTGTGTTCTCCACTTCCGGGTGGAACTGAACCCCGTATATCGGGCGGGTGAGCGAACGGACCGCCTCCACCGGACATGTGTCCGACGACGCGGTCACGACGAATCCCGGCGGGACGGTCTTGACCTCGTCGTTGTGGGAGGCCCACACGTTGAACTCCGAAGGAAGGTTGCGGAAAAGATCCGTATGGTCGCTTACTTTCAGCCCCACCTTCCCGAACTCCGGGTTCACTCCCGGCCCCAAGGATCCGCCGAAGTGCTCCGACAGGAACTGCATCCCGGCGCATATGCCCAAGATCGGGTATTCCGCCTTGTCGAGATATTCTGCGTTGCTGCCCATGCGTCCTGCGTCCGACGCAACGCTGGGCGCTCCGCCGGACAGCACCAGACCGTCAAGGTCCGCCAATTCGGAGAACGGAGTCGTGTTCGGGACGATCTTTGCGTCGACCCCAAGATACTTCAGAACCCGCCACTCGCGGTGGGTCCACTGGCCTCCGTTGTCCACGACATAGACTCGCATGAACGGTCAACTGCGGTGCCCGATATAAATATGACGCGAAACCATCGCCGCCTTGACTGTGCGGTTCTGTTATTCGCATTCACAAGATTTGACTCGGTTTGAACGGGTTGGATCCGGCAATCGTTGCCTGCCTTTTTCCACCATCGATCAATTTGGCAGACGACTTTTGTTGAATTGATGATTGATTGACCTGATGAATGCGTGCATTGCCGTCACCTAACTTCCCAGCGGCCGTTCTTGCGGGCGCCCACACGAAGAAGCAGACCTGCATCTTTCAGCGCCCTGATGTTCTTCTCGGCATTGCGCTTATTGATGCCGAGTTCGGCGGCAAGTGTTTCGGTCGTGATGTATGAATTGCCTTCGATCAGCGTCAGCATCCTTTTCTGAACGTCGCTTATACCGTCTTTTATACCGTCTTTTATACCGTCTTTCTTGATCTGCTCGGTCTGTGATTTTAATGTGTCGAGCAATGCTGAAAGCGTGAATTCGATGAACGGGGCTGAATCGTTTGCTTTCCTTGTGGCCTCTATTGCCTCATAATATTTCGGCCTGTTCCGATACAACACGGATTCCATCGGCATCCATGCGAAGATCTCATTCCACTTGGCCAGAAGAAGAGTCTGCCACAGCCTCCCCATGCGCCCGTTGCCATCCGCAAAGGGATGGATGGTTTCGATCTCATAATGCAGTATCGCGCTCTTGATGATCGGATGCAGTTCGGTCTCTTTTGCCCATTCAAACAGCTCCTCCATGAGCCGCGGAACGAACTGAGGGCGCGCCCCGATATGGACCGCCGCATCCCCGTCGAACACGCCTGCATCGCCGCCGCGGAACTTTTCTGCCTCTTCCACAAGGCCGTCCGTCATCAGCTTGTGTGCTTTGAGAAAGTCTTTGACCGCGTAAGGATTGTAGGACGGCATCTCATCGTAG
>JAITQH010000066.1 GCA_031288985.1 Candidatus Methanoplasma sp.
GGTTTCCGCAGTTTATTCCAATCGTCCGCATCATGCATTGTCAAAACACGTGTATTCTCGCTCTTCCGATCCAATTCCACACAAAGTGCGGTTGAGCCGTTCCTGATATCTTGGCATCCGAAAATAACATATATTGCCTGTGCATTCTGAAATACAAGTAGAAGTGCCATCAGGGGGCTTGTGCTCAACTGACTGTCGGTTGGACCGATGTCGGACGGCGCAATGTCTTCGCGTTTGATGTGAAGAGCATGGCCACTTACTACTATTGCTACACGAGGCATAGATCTCCGCAAAAATAAAGTCGGACGGATTGGCGCTGTCAAGCCCCCCTTAACCCAATCCTCCGGCAATCCTCGGATGCCGAAAAAGCGTCCCTGTCTGTTGTCAACGATTCTGTCCGCCGGTCTCTGCCGGCATGTGCTTCCGGCTTTGCGGATGCGCATTCTTCCACCGTCAGGGGCCGAGCGTCAATGATTATATACCTAAAGAGGATAGGCATGATGCTCTTTAAGAGCCGATGAATGATGACGGCACATAGATGCCGGAAAGAGGTAATTAAAATGTCTGTATTCGTTAAGTTCGAGACGCCGAAGGAGATTTCCGACAAAGCATACTCTCTCGCAGAGATCGCCAGAGACGGCGGCAAGATAAAGAAAGGCACGAACGAGGTCACAAAGGCCGCAGAGCGCGGCGACGCCGCGATCGTGATAATGGCCATCGATGTCAACCCTCCCGAGATACTCGCCCACCTCCCCGCACTCTGCGAGGAGAGGAACGTGCCGTATGTGTACGTTCCGAGCAAAGCCGAGCTCGGCAACTCCATAGGCCTGGAAAAGCCCACTGCGTCGATCGCCATCCTGGACGTCGGAAAAGGAAAGCCCCTTCTGGAAGAGATTTCACAGGCGGTCAAAAGCCTGAAGAACTGAGGTGGACATCATGGTGGACACTGACAGCATACCGTCCGAAGTGGTCGAGATAATCGGCCGCACAGGAATGACCGGGGAAGCCACCCAGGTCAAAGTTCGTGTTCTGGACGGCCGCGACAAAGGAAGAATAATCACCAGGAACATAATGGGCCCCGTAAGAATGGGCGACATCCTCATGCTGAGGGAGACGTCCAGAGAGGCCAGGAAGCTTGGGATGGGCAGGTGATTTCAGATGGCAGAGATTAGAAAATGTTCATTCTGCGGAGAGAACATCGAGCCGGGCACCGGCAAGATGTATGTGAAGAAGGACGGCACCGCCCTCAACTTTGACACGAACAAGTGTTTCAAGAACATGATCCAGCTCAAGAGGGTGGCAAGGACCACCGCTTGGACGGAGAAAGCGGCGATCGAGAAGGCCGCCCGCCTCAAAGCGATTGAAAAGAAGGAGTGATGTCATGTCCGCAGAGAGGACGTACCTCATGGTCAAACCCGACGGGGTCCAGCGCGGACTCTGCGGCGAGATCGTTTCCCGCTTCGAGAAGAAAGGTTTGAAGCTTGTGGCCGTAAAGTTCACCGTGATACCCAAGGCCACGGCCGAGAACCACTACGGCGAGCACAAAGGGAAGAAGTTCTACGACTCCCTCATATCCTACATAACCTCCGGCCCTGTGCTGGCGATGGTGTGGGAGGGCGACGGGGCCGTTGCGGTGTGCAGGAACATAATGGGAAAGACCAATCCTCAGGAGTCAGCGCCCGGAACCATACGCGGCGACTTCGGAATGGTGACGGGAATGAACCTCATACACGGCTCCGACTCCGTCGAATCTGCGGCAAGGGAGATATCAATATTCTTCAGGCCGGAAGAGCTCATGACATACGACCGCTCCGCGGACGCATGGATCTACGAGTGAAAACATTTTACCGGTCTTTACTGGTGATAAAATGGCGATAAGGCAACCTGTTGTCAGCGTGCTCGGCCATGTCGATCACGGGAAGACTAAGCTTTTGGACAGGATCAGGGGAACCTCCGTCCAAGCCAGGGAGGCAGGGGCCATAACGCAGCACATCGGCGCCACGGAGGTGCCGGTGGAGCATATTTACAAAATATGCGCGAATCTCATCGGCGGCAAGAAGTTCGACATCCCCGGATTGCTTTTCATCGACACGCCGGGGCACCACTCTTTCGTCACGCTCAGGGCGAGAGGGGGTTCCTTGGCCGACCTCGCCGTTCTTGTGATAGACATAAGAGAAGGGCTGATGCCGCAGACCATAGAGTCCATACGCATCCTCAGGCAATACAAGACCCCGTTCATCATCGCGATGAACAAGATAGACACCATACAGGGTTGGATCTGCGAGGACGGCAGGCCCTTCGTTCTTTCCGAGAAGGCGCAGCAGGCCCACACGCTCGAAGCGTTCAGCGAACGCATGTACAAGATAATGGCGCAGCTCGCCGAAGAAGGAATATCCGCCGACAGATACGACCGCATAGACGATTTCACCAAGGCCGTGGCCCTGGTCCCCATAAGCGCGAAAGAGGGCGAGGGCATACCGGATCTGATGCTCATGCTGATAGGCTTGGCCCAACGCTTCCTGGAGAGGCAGCTGGAGAAGGGCGAGGGCCCCGGGAAAGGCACCATACTTGAGATAAAGGAAGAAAAAGGTCTCGGAAAGACGATGGACATGATCCTTTACTCCGGGACTCTGAAGACCGGCGACACCGTGGCCCTCGGCACAAGAGGGGCGCCGGTGATAACAAAGGTCAAAGCCATCCTGAAGCCGAAACCCTTGGACGAGATACGCGACCCCAGGGACAGGTTCGACTCCGTAAAGCTGCTGAACGCCGCCGCCGGGGTCAAGATCTCCTGCCAGAACATGGAAGGCGTCATCGCCGGCGGTCCGCTGAGGGTGGTCAAAGGACCCAACGACCCCGCTGTGGCCGAACTCACCGAAGAGACCAGCATAAAGATAGAGACGCAGGAGAAAGGCATCACGATAAAGGCGGACGCCATAGGGTCGCTGGAGGCGCTGGCCTTCGAGGCCAAGGCCGCAGGGATACCGATACGCAAATACGGCGTCGGCGAGATAACGAGAAGGGATGTGGTGGAGGCCGCCTACGGCGACAAGACCCACCAGGTCATACTGGGGTTCAACGTCGTTCTGTCGAAGGACGCCGAGGCGGAGCTCCTGAACCACAGCCTTCTCGTGATAACCGATCAGATAGTCTACAAACTCATTGAAGACTACCAAGAATGGATGGACGAGTCCAAACGCAGGCTGGACACCGACAAACGGTCCGAGTTCCCGTTCCCGGCCAAGTTCAAAATACTTCCTGACTGCGTGTTCAGGGTCAGCAAGCCCGCCATAGTGGGAGTGCGCGTGCTTGCGGGAAGGATAAGGGTGGGCGAGACTCTGATCCTCCGCAACGGCAACGACGGCGGAAAGATAAAGAGCATACACACCGGCGAGGACGCCCTGAAAGAGGCGAAGCAGGGCGAAGAGGTCGCCGTGGGGATCGACGGGGTCACCGCCGGCCGTCAGATAAACGAAGAGGATGTGATCTACGTGAACCTCATTGCGTCGTCGCTCAGGCAGCTGGCGGCCATGGGGCTCACCGATGACGAGAAGGCGGCCATGGAAGAGACGGTGGCCATAAAACGCAAAGAGGAGCCGTTCTGGGGGATGTGATTTGTCCGCTGAGACGATGGCAAAGGAGATCTACGACTTCGTATCGGGCCTCGAGAGGGCCGTGAGCGACGACGTGGCGTTGGAGGCGGAGTTCACCCGCATACTTTTCTGCGGCATGGGAGGTTCCGCCGACAGCGGGGAGATAATCCGCAGCTGCGTGATGGGGAAAGCGAACGTCCCGATATCCGTATGGAGGTTCCCCGAGCTCCCGTCATGGGTCGGCAGGGAGACGATGGTGATAATATCCAGCTACTCCGGCAATACTTTGGAGACGGTCTCCATGTACCGCCAGGCAAAGAACAGAGGCTGCCCCATAATAGTCATAACCGCAGGCGGAGACCTGGAGACGCAGGGCATGAGCGACGGGTTCCCGGTGTTCAGGTTGGATTCCGGGATCCAGCCCCGCAACGCGCTGGGCATAAGCCTCAGCCACCTGGCCAAGATCATGGACTCCCTCTGCGGCACGTCCTGCGTCAAAGACATCGCCAGGATACTGCCGTCGCTGCGTGCGTACAGAGAGGAGCTGGCCGAAGGGGGCGAGGCGCTCAGGCTGGCGCAGGCGGTCGGCAACAGAGTTCCCGTCGTCTATGCGACCACGGGCCTGCGCGCCGCGTCGATCAGATGGAAGAATCAGATCAACGAGAACGCCAAGATGATGGCCTTTGCCGGATCCATCCCGGAATTCAATCACAATGAGACGAACGGATGGCTGCTGGGAAGGATCAGAGCGGTATGCATCCCGTTCTTCCTCTGCGAGTCGTCGATCGAGGAAAGCGCCGCGGCCGGCGGATTCATCGATTTCCTAAGGGACTCGGGGCAGGACGTGAACGTTGTCAGGGTCGAAGGCGAGACTCCGCTGGAGAGAACGATAAGAGCGGTGATGGCCGGCGACAACATGTCCCTGCATCTGGCCCAATGCAGGAAAGTGGATCCCATGGACATAAGCTTCATCAACATGTTCAAGCAGCGCATGCTTGCAAAATCCGGGCGCGGCGATATCTGATCATCCGCGCCGCACGGCGTTTCTGCCCACCCGCATCTCCGACGCAACCTGCTCCGGCGTCCTTTTCCGGAGTACGAGCCAAGCAACCGCGGTCGCCGCGATCAGACCGATCAGATCCGCCCTGAGGTCGCCCAAAGTGTCCCATGCGCCGTAAGACATGTACGCAGTGCCCAGCAGCGTGTCGGTGTATCCTTCCAAGATCTCCCAGACGCCGCCGAACGCTCCGCCCGCAAGGAACGTCATTGCGACAATGCCGCCGCGTCCGAAAGTGACATGCGGAGGCGAACGCGCCTGGATGACGCACAATGCGGCGAACGCGGCGCTCGCGACTATCGCGGCAGTGATGGAATGCGCCACATCTCCCCACCACGCAATGTCCAGATACAGCCCTTGGCAGAGGGACAGGACGTAATAGTACACGACCCCGTACAGAAGCGCAGTGAACCAGGGAGGCAGGGAGACCAGGTCGAGGAGCCGGAGGATCGGAATGATCGACAGCACTATCGCACCGGCTATGCAGGTGGACTGCAGATATTCCACCGGGTGCCCCGAGTCCAAGCCTTTGACCGAGCCTTCGGAGACCAGTATGAAAAGGACGCCCATGACGGCCGGCCCCATGACGAGCAGGAACCAAGCCGTGCGGCGCTCGGCCTCAGTGCTCACGGCTTCACCCGCAGCCCCTCGGGAGATATCAGCAGGCGCCTGCGCCTGAATATCGCATATATGGCGGCGGACGCGGCGATGCATGCAAGCATACCAACCATCAGGCCGACGTCGATGTTGGAATTGGTGACGATCCCCGCTTCAAGATCCGCCCTCTGAAGAAAGTACACAAAAACGTTCCCTACCGAGACCATGCCCGTGCCCACGAGCCAAAAGAGCCCGGAGACCGTCACGCAGTTGAACACCGACCCGAACGTCGAAGACACGGCGAAGAACGAGAGCAGGACGACAGGCGCCAGGGCGGCGGCGTGAACGAACGCCACGACGTAGATCCATGACTCCCTGCCCATGCTTCCCGATCCCACAAGGGAGTCGTACGACGCGGCCGTGGCGAGAAGCGCAGTGCAGGCGAGCACGGCCGCCGACGCCGCAACGGCGCATCCCAGGGCGCCTGCGCCGTTCTTTGCGGCCAGCATCGCAGTGAAGACCAGTGCGTCTGCGGAAAGGAACACCAAGACGCCTTCGCGGCACCAAAGCCCCATTGCGAGGGATGCCGCGGAAAGGCATGCCGGAGCCAAAAAAAGACGTTGGGTGTTCTCCATGGCGGGAAAGCGGCATTTCCCGATATATTACTTCCTGAAATCACCTTTCCTGATGTTCTCCGCTCTGTCTGCGGCGGGGCGCGGGGCCGTCGCGCAGCAGCCTCTTCAGGCGTTCCGCCGTCGACTCGGCGGAACGAGCGCCTCCGTATCTGAGGGCGCGCAGAACTTCCACCGTCAGGAGCACCATCAGGACGTTCCTGACCAGCAGATACAGGACCATCAGGGGAACATGCGCGCAGAAGCCGGGATAGATCGACAGGAAAGGCATCGTAAGGAGCACGGCGCCGGCAAAGTATGCAAGAGGAAGCATCGGAAGCTTCTCCCGACTGGTGAAGAACACCGCGGCAAGAGGAAGCAGCCATACGAGATATTGGGCCGAGAAGACCTTGTTGAATATCACGAAGATGAGCACCGTAAGAAACACCATGGTCGGGACGGAGCGTTTAAGGTAGTCCCCGCAGCCTTCGGACCTCTTGATCTGAACATAGTAATACACGTAGCAAAGGAGCAATGCGGCGATCGTCAGCGGCATCATCAGCCCGCTGACGGCATCGGGCAGCGACCCGGAAAGGTTGAACGATCCGAACGAGTTGTCGGTATACGTTGCCGTCAGACCCAGAAGCTCCACGACCAATATGGCCGAAGAGGCAATGCTCTCCAATTGGATCCCGCGATCCGAATGATATGAAAGGAACGTGGTGAAATGTTCGGGTTGGAGCAGGATGAACGGAATGGTCAGGACCACGGAGGCGACTGCGAATATCGCCGCGTTCCCGATCGCCTTTCCCCACTCCTTTTTGACGGCATAAGGGATGAGGAACACGGGCATGAGGAGTGCAGGGTACAGCTTTGACAAGGCCCCCAATGAAAGGAACAGCATTGCCCATCCAACCCTCCCCTTAAGATACAGGTACATGGCGCAGACGGTGAAGACCGCAGGGAATATGTCGTATCTCTCGAATATGAATAGGGGCAGGAGCGCCATGCCGACCACGTATATCGCGGCGGAAAGGCTGGTATCCCCATCGTACGCCTTTGTGACCTTCTGCACCACCGCCAGCCCCACGATCGCGACCGCGGCCGCCCAGAGGCCGTATGCGGCCTGATAGCCCCAGACATCCGTGGAGGCAAGCGCAGGCACGAGCATGATGAGGAAACCGAGCGGAGGATACTCCCACTTCAGGTCGCTGAACGGCGTATAAGGAGCTATCCCATCCAGGATCGCGTTGCTGTAAGGCAGGTAGTAGAACTGTATCTCTCCCAAACTGCCGCCGAAGGTGTACGCGCATATGTGCAGGACGGCCAATATGAGTATCACGACGCTGCCGACGGCAAGGGTCATCTTGGAGACCCTGCGATACAATGCGGCGATGCATCCGCAAACCGCGTCGTATGTCCCCGCGCAGTTCAAGCGATCCCTCCATCCAAGGCGGCTTCCGGGACCGCGCCGCCGTGCATCCCCGGCGGAGGCTTGATCGCGCCGATCGGCTTGAACACAAGCACGGTCGGGGGTTCCGCCGCATCGCCGAACAGCGTCAGGAACAAAGTGTCCCCGTCGGATATCAGGATTCCATGCACGGCGGCGCCGTCGACCATGACCGTGATCACCGCAAGGTTCGGAGACTTCATGCAGAAGTAGCCCTTGAATTCGGAGTCGGACGCGCCGAGGCCGGATATGGTTCCCGACAGCAGGTATCCTGACTGCTCGGAGACGCTCACGCGGTATTCAGGCGCCCATGTTCTCCAGTCGGTGGTCTTCGGGCCCATGTATTCGGTGCCCTCCCACTCGGTGCCGCCTATGTGCGCGGGTATGAACTCCGGTACGGTCGTCCAGCCGGTGGTGAGCACGACCTCTCTGCTTTCCGGGCCGCCGTCCACGGCGCCCGTGTGCAGCATGACCATCTATCCCGTCCTTTCCATGAGGGTCCAGGCTCTGCCTTCGCCGTCCACCGCGATGCCGGTGCCGTAGGGGGTGTTCTCCAGCATGGTCATCGCTCCGACAAGGCTGTATGCGTTGTCCGAGCCGCTTTCCGTTACGATCCCGCGGAAGACTGCCCCGTTCTGCTCTCCGATGTTTACGTGCACCGCCGCATCCGACGGATGCGCCGAGTCAGCCACCGATATGCTGCCCCACTCTCCGCTGACGTCGCCGTAGTACGGAAGGAAATGCGGCATGCTCCCGTCCCTGGTGTAAAGGGCCGAGCCGGCGAGGATCTCCCCGTCGGAAAACTTAGTGAAGGCGATCAGCAGCCTGTCCTCGCTGGCTTTCTGCCCCAGGATCTTCACCCACCCGTCCGGGGTCTCGAAGAAGACGTATATCGTGTTGCCCACAAAGGATCCGCTGACGGGCTCGCCGCCGACCGACCCGGAGAACGCCAGATTCTTGGACTCGTCCACCGTGATGCGGCGGTCTGCCGCCTCCGGGCCGCCGCCGTTCAGTTCGTTCAGCTCCCCGTCGCGGCCGTACCAAGCGCATGAGGCCATATTCCACTCGCCCAATATGCTGGATTCCGTCGAGGAAGTGCCTGCGCCCCCGCCTATCATGTAGGCGTTTCCGGCGACGAACACGGCCAGTGTGACAACTACAACAGTAAGCACCTTGGGGTCCAAAGCCATGAATGTCGTTGTGTTGATAACCTACTTAAGTTTTTCTGCATCGTCCGCACGCACCGCATCCGGCGCGCCGGGCCGGGGCTTGCCGAAGACCCCTTTGAGGCGCAGGAAGGGTTCGGCCAGAGGCAAATTTTGGGTGTAAGCCACTCTTTATATAACACGAGTACGAATAGGAATGTATGGAGACGCAGGATGAAAAAGGCAGGTCTGTTTCCGGAAGGGTTCTCGGCATTGTCGGGGCCCCTTTGTTCCTGATCGCGGTTGCCGCGCTTGCGGTGAGACTCGTGCTCATGCCTCTTTTCACCTACGATTTCGACATCTATCATTGGGGCGTCGTTATTCAAAATATCGACAGCGGAAACAACCTCTACAACATCGCAGGATACTATTACACCCCCGTATGGGGCTACATTCTGGGGGCGCTGTCGTCCGTTCAGCACGTCTTCGGCCCCGACATGTTCGGCGCGAGGTTCACCGACCTCCTGCCGATAGAGGATCTGGCCATCTCATGGCACACGGCGACCACGGTCACCACGGGGTTCGTCGTCTTCATGAAGATCCCCTTGATACTGTGCGATATGGCGGTGGCCTATCTGTTGCATTGGATCGTCATGGACCGCACCGGAGACAAGAAGAAAAGCATGATGGCCGTGGGACTCTGGCTCTTCTGCCCCACGGTGATATACATGTCCGGAGTGCAGGCGCAGTTCGACACCATCTCCGCACTGTTCATGCTCCTGATGGCGATAGCAATATACAAGGACAGATGCTTCCTCGGCGGAATGCTCTTCTCCGCCGCGTTCCTGCTGAAGTTCTTCCCCGGGTTCTGCTTCTTCGTGATCATCGCATACATCTTGGTGAGGCACAGGGGCGACGGTCTTGCGAAAAGGAAGCTGGCCTTTGCCATTCTCGGAGGGGCGCTCATGGCCGCCGTCATCCTCATACCGCAGATCCTTACCGGCACCGTGATGGACACGCTGTCGTTCATGACCGGAAGGATGGAGACCTATTCAAGCATCTGGATGTCGATCGCGGGCTATGCGGCGATGGTCATCGCCGTTTCGGGCGCGATGTATTTTGGATACCGGATGTACAGATCCGAGGAAAAGGACGCGGATCGGCAGTTCTTCACGTATCTGTTCTTGGCTCTGACCATGGCGATGTTCCTTTCGATAGCGCCTCAGTACATGATAGTCATGCTGCCGCTGCTCATCTTCGGCGCTGTCGTCCGCGACAGGAGGCTCATGGTTCCGCTGGTGATAATCGCGATAGGCTCGTTCTTCGCCGCGCTGTCTCTCAACAACCTGTCCCTGCTGGCCTCGGCGTCCGAGTTCCTGGGGCTGGCGTCGCCGGAATGGATAATATCGGGGATGCAGATGCTGGAGGTCAGGATCCTGGGGATCACGTTGGTCGAATGGATGAATCTCATCGCCAATATCGTTGAATATGCGGGCCTCGTTATGATAGTCGTGCTTCACTTCGAAAAGCAGATCGTCTCCGCCCGCCCGTCCTTGGGCAGGCTCATGATAAAATTATACGGCGGCAGGGAGGTTGTCGAATGAGATCCGACAAGCCCATCGTGGCCATCGCAGTCGTTCTTCTGACGGTCATGCTGGTCGGCGAAGTGATCGTTTACACGTCCGGGATCCAGAACTACTCCGCGGCCGCGTCATTCAGGGAGGGAGGCGTGGATTATTCCGTGTCGTCCAACGGCTCGAACACATATGAGGTGGTCGTCAACGACAACGGTTCGTTCAGGACGGCGGACTCCGTCTACATCTATTTCGACGAGAGGTACGCGGCGGATTACGAGAAGGTGACCGTCGCGGTGGGAGCGAGGGAGCTGAATCAGGAATACTACATACAGCAGCTCACCGCCTCTCTGGAGTACAGAGGGTTCACGGCGATCGTCAAGGTCAATGCCGACGAACTGAAGAAAAGTCTGCAAAGCGACCTTCTGACGGACGGATACTCCAAGGCGCTCATCGTCATATCGGGGGTCCTGCCCGACACCGTCTACACAGGGAACGGCGGAGATCTGATATTCCAATGGATGCGCGAAGGAGGCAGCCTCTACTGGCTCGGGAACCTGCTGGGGCAGGGTTATTCCACTCCTGGAGGCGTGAAAGAGGTCGCAGACTATCAGATGCTGTTCTTCGGAGCGGAGTGCCTCAACACGAACGGAACCGACCGGGCGTTCTCGGACGTGGGGTCGAACGATTACAGGGCGATCCTGTCCCTCATGAACAACCGCGTCAAGTACGGGGTGGACGGATCCAAGCTGCCCGAGGGGACGGAGCACCTGTCGGTCGGATACGCCGAAGACAATTATTCCAGCATAACATTTGTTGAATTCGGAAAGGGCATGATATGCATACTTGGCGGAGACTACTCCAACAACCAGCGCAACGACCTGGCGCAGGTGCTCTCCGCCCGCATATGCTACGAGTCGGTCCTGCTCGGAGAGGAGGGCGGATCGGTCG
>JAITQH010000054.1 GCA_031288985.1 Candidatus Methanoplasma sp.
TATCGCTGAAAAAAGAGGCCGCGTAAAACCCGACCAAGCAATTCTGAAGAAGCTGGCCGAGGACGAAGAATATTTCAGGAGCCTGGAGCATGAGCCTGAAAATAAGTAAGCTCCACAACATCCCTGCTTCCGGGATCTACAGTGACATAACTTCGCTCATATCCACATTCAAATGTTCCAGGAATCCGGACAGCGAGATGTTCCTCCAAAAGACGGCAATGCGTCATGAATCTAAGGACATATCGCGCACATACATCTGTGTGGACACTGAGAAGTCAAAGATAATCGGTTACTTCACGCTTGCCATAAAGTGCATAAATGTGGGCGTTCTGAAGGACATAGACCCGAAAACATTTGAGTCCATGAATGCAGACGGTGGCGTGTCTCAGGCATATCTGATAGGACAATTGGCAAGAGCCGATGACTCTCCAAAGGGTTTAGGCAGGACGATGTTTGATATCGCGATGGCGATATTGTTCAGTATGAACGAAACCATCGGATGTCACACCGTGCGTGTGGATTGTACGGACGAGCTGGTGGGCTACTACACAGGATACGGGTTTGTCACCGTAGGGAAGAATGCCAAAAACAACCTGAACAGCATGGTTCTCATAATCTGATCATAAATCCTCAAAGTCCATGCGATAAACGATTATATCGGCGAATGGATGACGTGTCGATCACGATGACTCCCCCGGAATCGCAGAACCTCAAGAAGATCGTGGCCGAATCGGCCGTGAATCACTATGTCAGAGACGGTATGACCGTCGGTCTCGGAACAGGATCCACTGCCGAGTATGCCATTCGGAAGGTCGGCGAGCTGGCGGCGTCAGGATATGAACTGACCTGCGTCGCAACCTCCCTTAGGACAGAGAAACTGGCGGCCGAGGTCGGCGTGAGAATATCCGACCTCTCCGACGTCGAGCACATAGACGTCACGATAGACGGCGCCGACGAAGTGGATCCGGATCTGCAGCTGATAAAGGGGTTGGGAGGGGCGCTCCTCAGAGAGAAGATCGTCGCGGCCGCCACCGTCAAAGAGATAATAATCGTGGATGACTCGAAACTCGTCCAAAAACTCGGCACAAGATCTCCGCTTCCGGTGGAAGTGGTCCCCTTCGGACACACGAAGACCAAATACGCCCTCGAAAAACAGGGTTGCAAGGCCGCTCTCAGAACCGTCGGCGGAAGACCGTTCATAACCGACAGCGGAAATTATGTTTACGACTGCGTCTTCGCGGCGATCGAGAGTCCGTTCTTTCTGGAATCCAGGATAGACGTCATTCCCGGCGTCGTCGAGAACGGGTTGTTCCTCAACACGGCGTATGCGGTGCTCTCGGTGAACGGCGAGGGCGTCGTCACGGCCATCGGACGCGACGGAACAAGAGATATCCTGACGCCGTGAACGAATCGTTTTAATAAAGTCCGAGATATCGAGGGTCGATTCAAATGGACCTTGCGGACAGAATGTCGATCGTGACCAGGAACACGGCCGAAGTGGTGGATGAGAAAGAACTTGAAGAACTCCTGAGGACCAAGGACCGCCCCAGAGCATACATCGGGTTCGAACCTTCGGGACTCGTTCATCTGGGATGGGCGCTGGTCACCAACAAGATAAAGGATCTCTGCGACGCAGGATTCGAGGTCATAGTGTTCTGGGCGGATTGGCACGCCTACATCAACGACAAGCTGGGCGGCGATCTGGAGAACATCCGCACCTGCGCCAGATACATGGAAGACTGCTTCAAGGCCTTGGGAGTGCCCGGGGACAAGGTTCGGTTCGTGTATGCCAGCGAGATACTTGACGACATAGAGTACTGGGGCAAGGTCATCAAAGTGGCGAAGGTCACGTCGCTTCAGAGGGTGAAGAGGGCGATGACGGTTCTGGGAAGATCCGAGGACGAGGCGGAGGTCGATTCATCCAAACTTCTGTACCCCCTGCTGCAAGCCACGGACATATTCTGCATGGACGTCGATCTGGCGTACGCGGGCATGGATCAGAGAAGGGCGCATATGCTCGCCCGCGACGCCGCCGAGAAACTGAAATGGAGGAAGCCCATCGCGATCCACACTCCGCTCATACCCGGACTGAAAGGAGGGGACAGAATGAATCCCGCCGCGTTCAAGATGTCGAAGAGCGACCCGAGCGGAAGCATAAACATACACGATGACGACGAGGCCGTCCGCTCCAAGATGAAGAAGGCGTTCTGCCCTCCGGAGAAGGAGAAGGAAGAAGAGAACCCCGTCCTGATGCTGTGCAGGTATGTCATATTCCCCCGCATCGAGCGGATGGACATATCGAGGCCGGAGAAATTCGGAGGCGACATATCGTTCGCGAATTACGAGGAACTCGTCGAAGCATACTTCGGCGGAAGGCTCTTCCCGCTGGATCTCAAGAACGGTGCGGCGGAGTCGCTCATAAGCATACTCGTTCCGATAAGGGAATATTTCGCAGACCATCCGGAGAACTATGCCGAGATGAGGCAGATGTTCGACAGGATGGAGAAGCTTCGCTGATCATTGCTCGGCGTGCGGGCGGATCCTGCGGAACTCGTCCATGGTGCGCACCATGCACATGTGCACCATGGCCTCCGCGTCCCCTATGCCCGAGAGCCCCGCCGCACCGCCGTGGCCTCCGCCTTCTGTTTGAGTCTCTCCGCTGAGCTCCCCCAAAATATTGCCGAGATGAACGCCCTTTCTGACGGCTTCCTGCGTTGCTCTGGCGCTGACCCTGAATTCATCATTCCTCTGAGAGCCGACGAACACCACATCCGCCCCCGCCTGCAGCAGGGCCTTGCAGGATGACGCCTCAAAGCTGCCTCCGATGGCTCCGGCGACGATCATATCTCCGATGCGTTCGAATTTAGACTTTCCAACGGATTTCAGCACTGCCACGCGCTCGGACATGTTCATCGGCGTGCGGGTCAGCTGTATGGCTTCGTCCATGTGTATTCCCGCCCTCTCCATCAAAGACGCGAACGAGCGGAGCATCCTCGGATCGGCATACTGGAAATGGCCGCTGTCGGTGAGCATGCCTCCCAGCAAGGCGAATGCGGCGTCCCGTTCCGGAAAAATGCCGCATTCGTCCATCAGATCCAGGATGATCTCGCAGCAGGACACGCGGGTCTCGTCGCACAGCAGCCACATGTCGTCCCATTTGCCGGTGGGCGCGTGATGGTCTATCACGACGCTCCCGTCGGGGATCTTTGCAACGGCGGACTTGAATTGCTCGGGAGAGGACGTGTCCACCACCACCACGAGCTCGTATGAGTCGACGTCGCACTCCTCAAGGACGCTTATGCCGAGTTTCTCGGAGACCATGCCTGCGACCCTGTCAACCCCCGACGGCGCAAATATGTCGGCGGGAGGGAAGCATTTGGCCAAGGCGTATGCCGAGCCTATCGCATCCATGTCCGCGTTTCCATGGACGAATATCACCTTGCGTTTGCCTTCCAATCTTTCCTTGGTCTCTTTGTATCTCATCTGATCCTTTTCCCGGCGAACGCCTTTGCCAGCTTCGTCTGCCCTATACCCGTCAAAAGGATGTCTGATTTATAGACTTTGACTGTGATGAATATAGTAAGCATTGCGAACAGCGCAAGATACGCCATTCCGGCCAAGACCACGGCGGTGTTTCCGAACATCAGATTCTGCATGACCATCATCGGGTGCGTGAACGGTATGATGAACAGAGGGATCTGTATGGCGGTCGGAAGGCTTCCCCAGCTGGCGAACATGTTCAGAAGCATCGGTATTATCGCCAGCACGCTTATGGGCACGGTCATGGTCTGGGCGGCCTTGTAGTTCTTGGCGAACGCGCCCAGTATCATGCAGAGGCCCAGCGCGCAGAATATCGCCAGGAACACCATGGTCCCGACTATCAACCAGTCCACAGGCCCCAGGGCGAGCCCCAGATCGGCGGGGCTCGATCCTCCGAGGCCGCCGATGTCGGTCATCCCCTTGCTGTAGAACATCATCCCCACCATGTACATGATCCCGTACACCAGGCCCATGATGGCGGCCGACAGGATCTTGCCGGTGACTATGACCGTCCTTCCCACGGGCATCGTCAGCAGGGTCTCCAGCGTCTTGTTCTCCTTTTCGTTGCCCATGGACGATATGACGATGCTGCCGATCATCATTATCACCATCATTATCACCACGGGCACCATCAGCGTCTGATTCATGACGCCCATGCTTATGTCCAAAGGCCTCACGCCGCTGTGCAGCTCGCCGTCGATGTAGGTGTGCGCATCAGTTCCCTTTATGGGCGACAGAAGGAACGGTGTGAGGTCAGGGTCGGCGATCTCGGACACGAGCGCTTGGGATATGCGGTCGGAGATCTCTCCGATCATAAGGGACGTTATCGACGAGCCGGCGGAACCCAGCAGGCCGGGGTTAGTGAATATGTAATATTCGGAGATGACGGCGCGGATCCCGTTGTCAAGGTTCGAGGAATATCCCGGGCCGACCGCGATGGCCGCGTCGAGGCCGAGGGATCGCATGCCTTCGACAATGGCGGCGCCGTCGTCGAGCGGGATGTCCATTACCTTCACGAATCCGCGCGCCTCCTCTTCGGATATGCCGTAAGTGTCCACGTATATGCTTATGAGGAACTCTTCGGTGCGGTCGGCCCACAGGCCTCCGTCGCCGTTTATGAATCCGATATCCGACGGCGAGGTTATGCTCTCGCCCTGATCCCCCATCATGGATCCGGCGCCCATGAACACGAACATCATTATGAGCACGGAGACGAACGACCCTATGGTCATCAGCTCCTTCAGCTCCTTTCTGACTATGTTGAGGAGGTGGTTCATCCTTTCACCGCCTTAACGAACACTTCCTCCAGATTGGAGGCGTTGAAACGTTCTTTAAGCTCGCCGGGGGTTCCGCACAGGACCGTGCGGCCGTCGTTGATCATGGCCACCCTGTCGCAGAGCATGTCCACTTCGAACATATTGTGGGACGATATTATCACGGTCACTCCCTGTTCGGAGATCTTCCTTATGATCTTTCTTATCTCGAACGCATTTATGACGTCCAAGCCGGACGTGACCTCATCCATTATGGCGACCTTCGGGGCCGGCATGATCGCCCTTGCGATAAGGAGGCGGCGCATCATCCCTTTGCTGTATGTGTCCACCTTGGAATCGATGCGGTCTCCCAGATCCGCCATCTCCATGCCGTAGGCGACCATCTTCTCCGCCTCTGCGCCGTCGGCGAAGAACCCAGCCATGAACTTCAGGTATGCCCGGCCGGTGAGATCCTTGTACGCTCCCGCATCCTCCGGCAGGTAGCTGATGATCTTCCTGACCTCATCGGACTCCGTCGCGACGTCGTGTCCGCATACGGTGATGCGCCCCGAAGTTATGCGGAGCAGGGTGGACATCATTCGGAGAGTGGACGTCTTGCCGGCGCCGTTGGGGCCTATGAGGCCGAATATCTCCCCCGTCCTGACCGAGAAGTCAATGCCTTTGACAGCCTCTCTGTCTCCGTATACCTTGTGAACGTCCTCTACAGTCAGAGCATCCATGTTATCAATCGGAGAACAGCAAGAGGCTATTATATGATTGGGATGGGATCGGCCGGCCTGCGCATGCGGCGCAGGCCGAATCAAAAACAACGCGCAGGCAGACGGGATCGTCTGAAAAACGAACGCGGGATCCCGGGCCGAAGCCCCGGGATCATTCTGCGCCGGGCTGGCCGACGGCTTTGTTGATGGTCTCCTGAAGAGATTCGTATCTCTCGCGGAGGCTCTTTTCCTGTTTCTCAAGACCTCTGATCCTTATCCCAAGGGTCTCCAGAGACTCTTCGATCTCCGCTTTCAGCTGTTCCCTGTCTTCGACCTTGATGAGGAGGGAACCGACGCTGCGGTACACGTCCCCCGTGGCCTTGGCGAGTTCCTCGGAGGTCCTCTCCGATTCTCTCCTTTGGGACTCCATCTGCACCCTTTGGGTGGTGACGGCCTGCAATTGCTGCTGCGTCTGCTGATATTGCGCTATCTGATTCTGTAGCTGCGGGCTTATTCCGTTCATTTAATCACCTTGTTATCCTGCCGATGTCCTCTGCTATGCGTATGCATTCCAAGTATGAGTTCAGAGCGGCCCGCATGGCGGACGTGTCGGCGGCGGAGATCTCCACGATCCCCACGCCGCCTTCCGTGCGCATGTCTGCGCACGTACGGGGCAGCTCCCTCCCCGCTTCGGGGCTGAGAGCGGCGATGACGTTCCGAACGTCAGGCCCGTCCACCGCAAGGACCGCTCTGTGCATCTCAGTCAGACTTCAGGACCTTCTTCACGTTGGGTCTCTCTTTGAAGAAGATCTTGGATCCGCACTTCTCGCACTGCAGGCCCAGGGAGTTGACGTCCCTTCTGGGCTCGTTGCACTTGGCGCATCTGTACATGTGGCCTCACCGCTCGGAGACCTGCGACAGCTCTCCTTTGGTCTTGGGGCTGTACGCCTCCGCGGCGAACTTGGTCCCGCAGTGGTTGCAGTTCCAAATGCCTGAGCTTATTCTCTTCACGGATACGTGGTGGCAGGCGGGGCACTCATGCTTGGCCTTCTGATGGGCCTCGATGTTCTTCACCCTGTTGCGCACAACGACGCCGTATCTTGCGCCGAACCTTCCGGACGTGCCGGCCTTGTTAGTTCTTTTTGACATATTATCACCCGATGATCTTTCTTATCTCTCTGCCCTTCTCGACGGCGCGGTCAAGGCTGAGGCTCAACTCCTCGCGGGTTATGGAGCCTTTTCCGCCTTTCTGCATCGCTCTGAAATTCCCGTCGTCGTCGGTTGTGATCGTGAGA
>JAITQH010000096.1 GCA_031288985.1 Candidatus Methanoplasma sp.
TTACGGATTGCCGAATTGAGGTGCGGACAATGAGTTGTTGCCATCTAGCGATCACGCCCAAGCCCCTGAGCTTGGGCGTTGTCATCGAAGACCCGAAGGTGAACGGCGGAAAGGCATTCGCATACTCTCGGGAGCAGGATGAGGTGGAATTCTCCCCCTTCACAGGCCAGAGTGTCGGCCCTATATTATCCGAAGAAATTTTGAGCGTTCTGCCACATTACGTATATTGGTTCTCCAGCGATTGTTTCATGTATTTCCCAGAGGACAAAACGAATAATACCGAACATTATACGCACGCCATCGCCGCATTGGAGCGCTTCGCCGCTTTCATACGGAAGAACGTCAAAGAGGCGGGCGAGTTCTGGTACACATACCAATGGACGGACACCGTTCCTCGCAAAGCGGAGGATATGGTCATACGGGAGATGAACATAGACGATCTGAGATTCGAAGGGGATGATGTCGACTCTTTCAGGTTCGAAGAGGGAGTGTTCTACAAGTTCGTGGATGTCTGAACATGAGAGACAGAGCAATATGTCTGCGTTGTTCGAGAACGATGCCGCACGGGGAATTTTTTTTTATTCGGATCGCTCGTTCGGTGCGCCGGAGCTGAATTGCGGCGGCGGATAGGACATTGTCGTTTGCGGAGACGGCCGCCTTGCGTAAGGAAACGGATCCAACGATGTTTCCCGGAGACGGAAACTGTGGGGCGCAGAAGCTGTCAAGCGGGATCCGAGACGGCAATGGATTAATATTCCATCCAGCATTTCAAACATGAAAAGTATGATACGCTCCAAACCGTCGCTTGCGGATCTGCCGAAGACAGTGCATGGGGGACAGGCATGGAGATCCGAAGGTATAGAGGACCACAGCCACAATCTGAATCCGTTCGGCCCGCCGGACTGCCTCCGCGACATCATGATCGATGCGTTGGATGGCGTCGGCCACTATCCCGACGATTCATGCGCCGAACTTAAGGACACGATCTCCAAGGCGTTCTCGGTGGACGCGGAGAACGTTGCCGTGGGGGCGGGATCGTCGGAGATCATCCGCAACTTCCCCCACGCCTTTCTGGAAAGGGGCGATTCCGTACTTCTGAACTCGCCGTCATTTGCGGAATACGGCCACCAGTGCAGGATAGCCGGCGCGAAGATCCTGACGAACAGGCTGACCGAGGAGAACGACTTCAGGATAGACCGCTCCAAGGTCTCCGAGGCGATCCGCTCCGGGATAAAGGCGCTGTACATATGCAACCCGAACAACCCCACAGGCCGCATAGAGCCTCGGAAGAAGATCCTTGACATCGTCAGGGAATGCAGGGACGGCGGGGTCATGGTGTTCCTCGACGAGACCCTTCTGGAGCTGGTACGGGGATATGAGGACATAACCTGCGCCTCCGAAGTGAAGAGATGCGACAATCTTGTGGTCGCCGGATCGCTGACGAAATCCTTTGCCATACCGGGCATAAGAATAGGGTTCGGATTCGCGGATCCTTCACTGAGGGAGGAGATGGACAAGGTCAGGATGACCTGGAACGTAGGGCAGGTGGAGCAGACGGTCGCCAACGCGCTGATAAGGGATCATATGGATCACGTCGCCTCCGCCGCCAAAGTCATGGCCGCCGAGTCCAAGACGCTTCATTCGAGGCTCACAGAGATCGGATTCCCTGTGGGCGGCGTCTCCGACTCGTTCTTCTATTTCAATTCCCTGAGGGAGCTGGGCGTGAAATGCTCCGAATTCCAGAGGCTGATGCTCAAAAGGAACATCATGATACGCGACTGCGCCTCCTTCGGAGAGCCGTTCGAATGGTTCGCACGGTTCAGCGTGAAGGATCGCGAAAGGAACGAGAGGTTCGCGGATGCCGTGGAATCGTCGATGAAGGAGCTCGCCTGACATGCAGCTGTGGCTGGACGCAGTTCTGATAGTGGCCGCCGCCGCGCTCATGGATCGCGCGGGAGAGCTTCCGAACCGCATCCATCCGCTCAGGTGGATCGGCAACACGGCGGGATTCCTTGACCGCCGCATAAAGAACCGCGCCGCAAAGGCCAACCGCCTGTGGGGCGCTCTCTCGTACCTTCTCGTGTTCCTGCTGTTCTGGACGGCCGCACTGGCGGTATGCGCCGCACTGAAATATTATGTCCCCGGGACGTTCGCGATCGGACCGGTGGAGTCGTCGTACGGGGAGGTCCTTTGGATATTGGCTTCGGCGGCGGTCTTCAAGTTCTCGTTCGCGGTGTTCTCCTTCAGAAGCCACTGCGACCCGATCCGAAAGGATCTGCGGGACGGGAAGGTCGAAGACGCCGCCGCCAAGGTGCAGATGATCGTCAGCCGCAGGACGGAGGGCATGGACGCCGGGCATATCGCGTCCTCGTGCTGCGAGACCGTGTCGGAGAACCTCGTCGACAGCATAATCTCCCCTGCGGCGTACTTCGGACTTCTGGGTCTGCCGGGCGCGGTGATGTTCAGATGCGCCAATCTTATGGATGCGATGTGGGGATACCTGAACGATAAGTACCGCACCCTGGGATTCTTCCCGGCGAAGTTCGACGACGTTCTCGGATACGCCACCTCAAGGGCGTCCCCCGTGTTCATCGCCGCGGCCGCATGGCTCCTGCGCATGGAGCACAGAGGGGTGATCGCCGCCGCAAGGGAGGAGCACGGCAAGACTCCAAGCCCCAACAGCGGGTGGCCGATGACGGCGTTCGCCGCCGCCCTGAACATATCCATGGAGAAAAAGGACGTTTACGTCATGGGGAAAGGACCGATGCCGTCCGTCGACGACATATCCCGATGCTGCTGCCTCTTGGAGGTTGCATCACTGATATTCATCTTCGCGGTCGCGCTGCCGCTGTATGCGTTCATAGGCATACATGTGCAGTCATTCACGGAAGAGGCGTTCCGCAACATACTGGAGGCGTTGTTTTGAGATTTGTAAAAGGCACAAAAATATTCGAGAACGGAGAGATGGCCACTGCCGCAGTGTATCTGAGCGAGAGGATGGAGGTCCTGAGCAGCGCGCCGATGAACGGCGGGCACACGGTCACCGACACGCTGTTCATAATGCAGGTGCCGCACCATCATTTCATCGAGGATCCCGACGCGGAACTCAGATCGGTGATGGAGCGCTGCGGTCTGCCCAAGGATGCGGTGGGTTTCATGACCGCCGCCGAGGTGAAGTACGTGTTCTCGTGGTGCGAGACCGAGTTCGAGGGAGCGGAGACGTTCGCCGCCGCCACGGCGGGCCTCAGCAACCACGTGGTCGCGGGAGACGTGATAGACAATTGGGACGAACGCTTCAGAATATCCATGGAAAGATACAAGATGCTGCTTGCGGGGACCATAAACATAATCGGCGTTTCCTCCGCACCGTTGACGGATGCCGCGAAGATCAACATGATGATGCCCATAATAGAGGCAAAGTCCGCCGCGTTGGCGTCTTTGGGATACAGGGAGACGGGGACCACGTCCGATGCGGTCGCAATAGTGTCCCCCATCGGGGAGGACAGGGAGGAATTCACCGGCACGGGCGTGCCGCTGGGGATATCCATGGCAAGGTCCGTGAAGGCGGCGGTCGCCGGCAATCTCATCAAACGCAGAGATTTCCCGCACATGGGAACATACCTCGACAGGCTCAATGCCGCCGGGCTGCCGGCGGAGGAAGCGGCGGGGATCGCATCCGAACTGTCCGGCGCCGATATCAAGCGCATCGACGACGCCCTGTGCGGGCTGTCGGACAATGCGGACGTCGCGGCCCTTATACAGGGCGCAATAGCGATAGACGGCATTGGATTGAAGGATTGCATATGCGGGATCCCGAGAGGAGCGTTCGCCGACGGTTCGGCGGGGATCACCGCCCACGAGGCCGTGGGCCGGCAGATAGCAAAGTACATATCGGGAGAAGAGGGGGCGGCCGAATTCAACCGTCTGAAAGATGACATGCCTGAAGGACTGAGAAAACTCCCGCCCTTCACAGGAATGGCCGCCTGCGGCCTTATCGGAGGAATAATCCGTTCCGTCTCCGAAGAACGGCCTCCGAAGCGGGAATCACCGGAAAAGAGGTATTAAATGTCCGCCGACGATAATAATGACGATAGAATGGAGGATGAGCTTTTGAACGAGCGGCCGGAAGGTTCCGACATAAAAGACGATCCCGCCGCGGAGGCGGCCCCCGAGAAGCCGATCGAGAAGCCGATCGAAGAGCCGATCGAGGAGTTGGCCGTGCAGGCGCCCAGAAGACCGAGGACCATGAGCGCCGCGGCCTTCAGGGTGCCTCCGAAGCCGGAGAAACCCCCCGAGAAGCCTCCGGAGAAACCCCCCGAGGCCGAACCGGACGAATCCGGAGGGGACAGGTCGGACATGGTGATCGCCCGGCCGCAGGCCGCCGAGAAGCCGCCTCCGTACATCCCAAAGCCCCCGGAGCCGGCAAAAGATTACGAACCTTCGCCGGATCCTCCCGCCGCGCCGCAGCGGGATGCGGAGGCAGACTGCACGCCTTGGGAGCTGCCTAAGCCGACGGAGGATCCGCCCCAAGAGAATTCCCCATGGCCGCCCCCGCCCGCCCGCGATCGGCGGGACGGACGTGCGGACAGCGATTCGGTCGGACAGAGCCCTCAGGGGTCAAGCGGCCTCTTCGGGGCGGTCAAGGCCCACATATCGTTCTTCACGATCTTCAGAATGGATGTGGACATGGACGACATACGGGCCGCCGAGAAGCGGATGTACCTCGTACCGTTCATAGGTCTGATCATAGGACTCATCGCCGCCTGTGCGGCCCTTGCAATATTCCTGGTCAGCCCCTGGTCGGCCTCCGGGAACCACCTGACGATCAATGCCCTGTCCCTCGGAACGGCGGCGGCCGTCATCGCCGTGGGACTGACCACCGTGATAACCAAATTCCTGCATATGGACGGTCTTGCCGACTTCGGGGACGGGGTGGCGGTCAGCGGACCAAGGGAATCGCACATCAGGGCCCTGAAGGACACAGGCATCGGTGCGGGAGGACTCGCACTTGCGCTGACGGTCACGCTTGCGTCCTTTGCGTTCCTGTCCGATGTCGTGGGCGTGTTCGCCGTCACCGCCGCAATAGTCGGCATGGAGATATTTGCAAAGAACGGCATGGTCTCGGCCGCCGTGTTCGGTCTGCCCGGGAACGGCATGGCCGCAGAACAGGTCAGGAGCACAGACATGAAGTCGCTGATTGCGTCGACCGTCATTGCGGTCGCACTGTCGGCCGCGGCGTTCCTGATAATGGCCATCGCATTCTCGCTGTTTGCAGGAACGGGCGCGATCGGAGGACGCATGCTGTTGGCAGTTCTGATATTCATAGGAACGGCCGCGGCGGCATCGATAGTCACAGGCATGACGACGGCATCTACAGCCAACGCCAAATTCGGGTTCGTGAACGGGGACGTTCTGGGAGCGACCAACGAGATAACCCGCCTTGTCGTGCTGGTTGCCGCTTTCGCGATATCCCACATAGTGCTGTGATGGTCATGGAGGCCCTGATAAACGCCGGCGGGAAAGGAACGCGCATGGGCAGATGCGGAACGGAGAAGCCTATGCAGATCATCGGTGGGAAGCCTGTGGTGAGGAGAGCTGCCGATGCCTTGGCGGGAGCCAAGGGGATCGACCGGGTGCTGGTGTCGGTGAGCGACCATACGCCCGCCACCGAGCAGTATCTCAAGGAATCGGGAATAGAGACGATAAGGACATCCGGCAGGGATTTCGTCGGAGATCTCCATGAGGCCTTCGAAACGATGAACGGCAGGTTCGTTCTCACATGCCCCTCCGACCTCCCGCTGATAACGACCGAGGCCATCGACGGATTCATAGAGAGCTTCGACGGCGGGATGGAGTCTCTGATAGCGATAGTCCCCTGCGCCCTGCTTCAGGGCATGGGGATCAAGCCGTCATACACCCGGACGATGAACGGCGAGGAGTGGGTGCTGTCGGGCATAACGATAATGGATCGCGAGATGACCCTCAGGGACGAATATCTTCAGGAGCATTTCTACGAGACGGGCGGCAGGGAGTTCGCGGTCAACGTCAACACCCAAGAGGAACTTGGGCTGGCAAGGAAACTGTTTGAGGAGGAATTATGAACACCAACGAGACAATCCAAGAGCTTGGGACGTTTGAAACGCCCGTCATAGGAATAACGCTGTTCGCCGGAATGCCGCATGCGGTCCTGATATTCCACGAGGGAATGCTCATATCGGCGATCTTGGGAGAGGGGGCCGCAGGCGGCCGGCCCATAAGATACGGCAAGGACAAGGGGACGACAACCATCCAAGCTCCGCCGGGAATGACGGCCGAAGTGAGGAAGTACGTCCGCTCGGCGGACGCGGTAAGGGATTTCAGGATGTACCGCGACACCGAGACCGTGTGCGAGGTGCTGAGGCTTCGTCAGGCATGATCGATTATCTTGCGGTATATTTCGTGCACCCTGTCAAACAGCGCGTCGCAGGTGATGCGTCCTTCGCTCCCTGCGATCGCGGCGACGGAGGCCCCGCCGCAGCCCACTCCTTCTTTTATGAATCCCCATTCGTAGGCCTGCAGGCCTTCGTACGGGCTTGACGAATAATCCATCTGCACGTACACTATGGGTATGTCGGGGGATATGGAATCCACCATCTTCCGTATGTCGGAGCCGGG
>JAITQH010000105.1 GCA_031288985.1 Candidatus Methanoplasma sp.
CTATGACGCGGGGGTCGAGCTTGGCTGCGACGGCCATGACCGCGGCCATCTGGGTGCCTCCCCCCACGACCACAGGCACGCGGCGCGACGCTCCGACTATTATCCCGGCGTTGACCGGCATCATCGGATCCCCCACGCACTATACGGCGCGCAGCGGATCGTCGGACAAACCTCCGATCTCGATCCCTGCGTTCTTCAAAGCGGTCATCACCGTCTTGGTCTTCAGCTCCTTGGGGTTGTTGGGCGAACTGCTGCTGACAAGGTTCTCCTTCGTAACGCCGAGCGCCATAAGCACCGCGAGGGCGGTGGTGGTCCCGCCGGCGCAGCTCTCGCTCACCACCACGTAGCTGTTGTGGCGGGAGAGCATCTCCCCCAGGATGATCCCGTACTCGTAGGACCTCTTCACGTTGGACACGGAGTTGCCGGACGTTATGACGCGTCCGCACTCTCCCCCAACGTTTATGCAGGGGAGGTTGGGCGGCACCTTGCATCCGCCGTCCACTATGAGGCAGGGGATGTCCCCAAGCTCCAATGCGGCCTTGGTGAGCGTGGCCGGGGTCGGTATCCCTCCCGGGTTGATGGGTATGCCCTTCATGCAGACGGTCCTTCCGAGCACAAGGAGCTCGGCGTCCGCCGCAGGCGTGAAAAGAGTGAGTTCCGGCGTGTCCCCCGCGTCGGATATGCCGGGTATGGCGGACGTGAGCGTGTTCGCCACGGTGCATGTGAAGATCCCTTTCTTCCCCCACATGCGGGAGAGCAGGCTCTCGGCGATCTTCTTGTTGCCGTGTATCTTCAGAGACGGAGGAAGCGTGAAATCAGACATGTAATCACTCGAAGAGACTCGTGATCACCCGGTCGAGCGGGACAAGGTCCCCGTCCCGGGCGTCGGTCTCAATATTCGTCCAGAACGGAACATTCATTAAAATGTGTTCCCCCGTGACGCACGATGTGCCGTGATCCACGAAGTACACGATCCTCTCCGCATCGCCGAAATACTCCTTCATGAGGGAGTCCGTCTTCTCCAGCACGGCGATCTTCTTGTAAGGATCCTTCTGATGGCTGTATTCGTCCACCTCGTCGATGTGCAGGAACACATGGCCGTCGTCAAGCGCGTCCCTGGCGACAGGGAACCTGTCCTCCAGGTTTCGTATCAGGTGCGTCCTGTGGCCCAAAGACGCGGCCACGCCCAGCGCGGTGGGGCTGTCGGACACGGCGGTCATGTTCCTGATGCATGGGAAAGGAGGATATTGCCTTCCGAGCTTCCCGCATCCCCACGGGTAGTCGGTTATGCCGTTCATCCTCTCCGCCACGCCCATGACCAGTCTGCCCAGGTCTCCTGGGACCTCCACGAACGGAGCGTCGACGGGCGGCGCCGGAAGGTCGGGCACGTCGTCGCAGGCCATGGTGAGGACAGCCCTCCCGTTGAGGAAGAACTCGATCTGCGGATCGTAGCCGTCCAACACCCAAAGGAAGTCCCTGACGTTCTTCATGAGTTCGTCGCAGAACTCATATGCGTGATAGGACCAACGGATCATGCCGTCTTTGATCAAAGCGGGGCTGAGGCGGTAGGCGGTGCGGCCGCCGTTGATGTCCAATCCCAGGCCCTGGGCCTCCAAGGCCGCCCTCGGCGTCTCCGGAGGATGTCCGGTGAAGAATTCGCCCAGGAACAGTTGGGTGTACCCTCTCCCCGTGGTGTACAGTTTGCGGGGTGCAACGGAGTACATGAAGGGCATCTTTGCGACCTCGTAAGGCTTCCTTCCCCCAAGCAGAGGGTTGGGGTCGTCCTCCATCCCATCCAGCAGAACGAACAGCGTATTCATGATATCCTCTTCAGCGCCACGGCCGTCTGTCCGGCGGATATTCCGCCGTCTCCGTTTGGTACGTTTCGGTGGAATATTAATTCATGCCCGCGGCCTGACGCCAGCTCCGAGAACATTCTGCAAACGGAGGAGTTGTACGACGCGCCGCCCGTAATGCCGATGCTGCGGACGCCCTCGGAATCGGCCGCCTCCACCGCGCGGTCCACCAGCTCCTTCATCACGTTGTGAACGACGGAATATGCAATGTCGGCAGGCCTCTGATCCCCGATGCGGGAGAACAGCTCGGCGGTCATGACCGTCCCGTCGGAAGTGCGGGCCTCGAACCCGGGGATGAGCCTGCCGGCCGCAAGCAGCGGCTCCAGTTTCATCGCCGGCTCTCCGTCGTATGTGCGCACCCCGCACACTCCCAAAGAGTAGGCGAGGGTGTCCATGAGCCTGCCCATGGATGAACTCCCGACGCTCCCGCCCATCATTTTCATCAGGATCGCGGATTCGGCGTCGGTGAAAGATCTGTTCTCCTCGCTGTTCATGGCATCGATGGCGAATCTCAGCCTTCTGAGGTCGTGCAGGGCCTTTTCGGATCCGAGCAGAGGCACATACTCAAGATGCGCGACCCTTTTGTACGAACCGAGGCCGGCAAGAAGGACCTCGCCGCCCCAGGAGTTCCCATCGTCGCCGCGGCCGTTGCCGTCCAACGCAAGGCATAAGACGTCGTCCTGTTCGGAGACGCCGTTGCGGATGTTGTCGACTATCAGGGACGCCGCGTGGGCCCAATGGTGCTGCACCTCGACGAACTCGGCTCCCGATTCCTCGGCAAGACCTTTGGCGAACCTGCGGTTGGAGCAGCCGGGGTGAAGGTCGGCGGCCACCGCTTGGGGGATGCATCCGAGAAGTTTCATCTGAGATCTCACGGCCGCCTCCAAGTACTCGGGAACGCCTATCCCGTCGCCGTCGCCGATATGCTGCGTCGGATGGATCCTCCCTTCGAACGCGACCGATCCCGTAAGATTCTCCTGCGCCCCCACGCCCGCCGCGCAGCCTTTGAGGCCTATCGGCATGAACGAGGGGACATGTCCGCGCGATCTTCGTATGAATGAGGTGCGGCCGTCGAACACCCGAAGCACGCTGTCGTCGGCGCGGTTTGTTATCCTTTGATCGTGAAATAGGTACATGTCGGCGCCAAGACGCAAAGCGTCCGAGTCGGTCAGCGCCATGGGTTCCCCCGGAGGGTTGGCGGACGTCATCACCAAAGCATCCGCGGCCCCGTCCAACGCGCGGAACAGAAGATGCTGCGCCCCGGAGTAAGGAAGGAACACGCCGATGTTGTCCAAGCCCGGAGAGACGCCGTCCGTAAGTTTTCGGTCGTTCTTTTTGATGAGGACTATCGGCCTCTGCGGGGACGCGAGGTGCGCCGACTCGTCATCCGTCGGAATCCCGTATCTTCCCACGGCGTCCGCGCTGCGGACCATTATGGCGAACGGCTTCTGCATCCTCCCATACCATTCCCTCATCCGATGCGTGTTGGGCAGGGTGCAGCATATGTGCATCCCGCCCCAGCCTTTGATGACCCCTATCCCGCCTTCCGAGAGCAGGCGTGCGAAGGCCGCAATAGGATCGGCCGCCGGAATAGGTTTTCCGTCCTTTCCGAAAAGTCCGTACTTAGGGCCGCATACGGGGCAGCATATGGTCTGATGGTGAAACCGCCTGTCGCCGGGGTCGGAGTATTCGCCGGCGCAGGCGGGGCACGCCGCAAAATCGGACATGGAGGTGCGGGAGCGGTCGTACGGCATTCCCGACAGCAAAGTGAAGCGCGGGCCGCAGTTCGTGCAGGTCGTGAAAGCATATCCGCCGCGGGAGCCGCCGCCGAACATGTCCTTCAGACAATCGCCGCATACGGCGGTGTCCGGCGGGATCGACGCCGCCCCGCGCCCGTCCGCCGAGCCGAGGATCGAGAATCCCGCGATCCCCTTGTCAACAGGATATTCGATTTTCTCCACGCTGTCGATGCGTGCAAGCGGAGGTATTTTCCCTGCGCAGAACGCCTCTTCGAATCCGGCTCCGTCGTCCACGTCCACTATGACGTCGGAACCCTCGTTCCAAACGCTCCCGCGCAGCCCGGCTGAAACGGCCGCTTTGCAGACGGCGGGTCTGAAGCCTACGCCTTGGACGACGCCGCGGAAGACGAATCTCATCCTGACGGGATTGCCGTAGGCGTCTTTATGCTATCGGTGATCGCGGCGGCGGGGATCACAGCGCCCCTGCGCCCTTCGCGGATTCGATGCACGGACACTCGCTTCCCAGCACCTTCGGAAGGCCCGACTCCAAGAGTCTGAGCACCTTTCCGAGGCATTCGTTCATCGTCTTCACGACAATGTCTATGCTCACGTCCTCCTCGCGCCACACATCGTAATCGGTTATCGTTGCGAGGCTGCAGTAGCACATGCCGAGTTCGCGCGCCAGCTGGCATTCCGGCACCACCGTCATGCCGATTATGTCCGCAAAGCTCCGATACATGCGGCTCTCCGCCCTAGTGGAGAATCTGGGACCCTCGATGCACACATAGGTGCCTCCCGTGTGGTATCTTATGCCCATTTCCTTGGCCGTTTCGGCGAATATCCCGCTGAGACGCGGGCAGAACGGGTCGGGCATCGAAATATGCACGGTCCTGTCGTCGAAGAAGGAATAATCCCTCTTCTTGGTGAAATCAATGAACTGGTCGGGTATAACGAGGTCGCCGGGGGCGAATTCCTCTTTCAGCGATCCTACGGCGCATGCGGATATCACATACTCGCAGCCAAGATCCTTCAGCGCCCGCATGTTCGCCCTGTATGGAACGGACGAGGGAGGGTGCTGATGCCGCTTGCCGTGTCTGGAAAGGAAGGCGACCTCGACGCCGTTGATCTTTCCGATGATTATCTCGTCGGAAGGCTTGCCGTATATTGTTTCAGGGAACACGGTCCCGACCGTCTCGAAGGAATCGGGGTTGTATATCCCCGTTCCGCCGATTATCGCTATCCTTGGCATACGGGCGGATTCCCGAGTCACTATAATAATGGATTGGCGGAGCATCCTCCGGATCGCAGGTTCTTCAGAGCATTTTCGTGTTGCAGCTACTGCGGCCGCACGGCGCGTGGATCCAGTCGCGAACGGCAGTTTGGAAAGGCCGCGTGCCAGACCGCCGCATCGGGTTCCGAATGCGCGGGCGATTTCGGCGCCGATTATTGTTAAATACGATGCACACGTTAAATATTCCGGAGCACCCGTTTCGCTTGTGCGTACATAGGGGAGAGGAGATTTATGGTGTCTTGTTCGAGAAAGAGATCCGGAGGGATGGAAAGAGGTTTCCGCATCTTCTCCGCAACGCGCGCCGCAACCGCCGGCGCGGTGGATGCAATGTTTTCTGACAGTCTGAAGCGCGGGTTCCGCCCGTGCGGAAGCACGCAGGGGGGCGTATTCGCATGAAGCCGTACGCTTGCGCCGCAATCCTTGCGGCCGCCGCAATAATAATTGCAGGGGGTCTTCTGTATTCAGATCAGGGCGCGCCTTACGCCGACGCCGATGCAGACGGCACCGACGGCGACATCGATTGGAGCCTTGTCGAAGGCGTTCTCACACTCGAGCTGAGGTCCGGCAACATCGGTACGGCAATGACTGACCATGCCCAAGGAGATGCGCCGTGGGATGCCGAACGCCTCTACATCTCCAAGGTGGTGATCGGCGACGGAATAACAAGCATAGGGGACAGTGCATTCTTCAACTGCTACGCCCTGACCTCCATCGACATACCGGCCGGCGTGACCTCCATAGGGAACTATGCGTTTTACAACTGTTTTGCTCTGTCCTCCATCGACATACCTGACACCGTGGCATCCATAGGAAGCTGGGCATTCGACACCTGTTCCTCCCTGTCCTCGGTCAATATCCCGACCGGCGTGACCTCCATAGGCGAAGGTGCATTCTACGAATGTTCCTCCCTGACCTCCGTCGTCATACCGAATGGCGTGGCGTCCATAGGGAACTATGCGTTCAGGGACTGTTTCTCCCTTGCCTCCGTCGTCATACCTGACACCGTGGCATCCATAGGAAGATGGGCATTCGACACCTGTTCCTCCCTGTCCTCAGTCAATATCCCGAACAGCGTGACCTCCATAGGCGAAGGTGCATTCTACTACTGCTACTCCCTGTCCTCGATCAATATCCCGACCGGCGTGACCTCCATAGAGAACTATTCGTTCGCCGGCTGCGGCTCCCTGACCTCGATCGTCATTCCCGCCGGCGTGACATCCATAGGGGACAGTGCATTCTTCAACTGCTACGCCCTGACCTCGATCGTCATACCGGCAGACGTGGCGACCATAGGGAACTATTCGTTCGACGGCTGTTACCTCCTGAGCAACATCCTGTTCGAGGGTTCTGTCGCACCGACATTCGGCGGCGATGCATTCAGTCTGGGAGATTACTCCAATTCGGCAACGGTATACATCAAGTCAGGCATATGGGCGGATCAATCCGCCATCAATGTCGCCTTCAGCGGCGCATTCGGCGGGAACACCACGGCATATTACAATGCCGGCGGCTACCCCCACACTCCCGACCTGTCGGGCCTCACCGGCAGTTACGATACGCTATATTGGGCATATGACGACGGCACAGGCATGCTGACGTTCTCCGGAACAGGCGACATCAACGACACCAACGATTGGCGCGTGTTAAAGAATTACGTGAGAGGCGTAACCATCGGCGACGGAATATCGATCGGCTACATGGCGTTCTACGGCTGTTCCTCCCTGACCTCGATCAATATTCCGAACGGCGTGACATCAATCGGCTACATGGCGTTTACCGGCTGTTCCTCCCTGACATCCATCGTCATTCCCGCCGGCGTGACCTCCATTGACGAAGCTACGTTTGCCGGCTGTTCCTCCCTGACCTCCGTCGTCATACCCGACACCGTGGCGTCCATAGGCAACTGGGCGTTCGAATCCTGTTTCTCCCTGACCTCGATCGACATCCCGAACGGCGTGACCTCCATAGGAGACTTTGCATTCTACTACTGCATCGCCCTGACATCCATCTACATACCGGACAGCGTGACATCAATTGGAGGCAGCGCATTCTCCAACTGTTTCTCCCTGACCTCGATCGTCATACCGGCCGGCGTGACCACCATTGAAGACTATGCGTTCTCCGAATGCTATTCCCTGACATCCATCGTCATACCCGACACCGTGGCATCCATAGGCGGTGATGCGTTCTCCGAATGCTATTCCCTGACCTCGATCGTCATACCCGACAGCGTGACCTCCATAGGGATCGGTGCGTTTTACAACTGTTTCTCCCTGACCTCGGCAACCATACTGGCTCCGAACCTTGGCGGCAGCCTCGTCGTCGTCTTTTTAGAGGACTATGCGCTCACAGCCGTAGCGATATACGCGCCGAGCGCCGCTCCTCCGACCCCGACGGAGTACGATCCGTCCGCAGGCGCGTCTCCCCGCTCTGTCGTCGTGTATTTCGACGACAGCGTAACAGGGACAGTGCATGCAGAGCAGTCTCCGACGGGCGCAGTGGGCCTTTCGGGCTTTACAGGCGTGGTGCAGATCGGAACGGCGCCTTTGGGCGATGACGTCGCGACCATCGCGAGCGGAGGATCTTTCGCCAGACCGACCCTCCGGATTGCGTACGCGTCGGAATCGAACGACATATACGAGGTGGCAGTGTCCAGCGGAAGCGGGGGCCACGTAAGCTACGAAATATCCGACAGCGGCGGATCCGGAAGCGTGCCGACCGGTGCGGCCGTCGTCATCGACGTTCCGAACGGAAAGACGATCGACCTCACGGCAACGGCTGACGCGGGATTCGCATTCGACCGGTGGACGGGTTCGAGCACAAGCGTCGGCGCGGCGATAACCGCCGACGCGGCGGGATCGTACGCCGCAACATGGACGACGGCATCCACGGGCCCGTCCCCCGCCGCCTACACCATAAGCGTCGCGGTGGACGGCAACTCGACGGCAACTCCATCGGGTTCCGTCAGCGTCGCGGCGGGAACGAATAAGACGATCGTGTTCGCCGCCAAGAGCGGGTACGAGATCGCGGACGTCGTCATCGACGGGGCGAGCGTTCCGTCCGCCATTGCCGCGGGGTCGTACACGTTCAGCAGCGTGAGTTCCAACCACTCCATAAGCATAACCTCCAAAGCCTCCGTCCCGACGCCGGGCGGCGATCCTCCCGGCGGCGGCGACGATGCCGCAGACGACGACGGCAAGGACGACGGCATTTCCGCCGCGGCCATAGCGATCGCGGCCGCAGTCATCATCCTGGCTGTCGTAGCCGTCGCATGGTTCGCGGCAGGCCACAAGAAGTGATCTGGGAGCGGCCGCAGCGGAACGAACTCCAAACCCTTTTCCCCAAATCCTTTTCCCAAACCTCAAAAAACACTTTCACCGTGCACGGACGGGCATCTCCCGTTTCTGTGGATCGCCCACCAAGACAAGGCCTCCCACCACTTTCTGCGCGTCGGACATTCTCGGTTCGGGGTCTCCGCTGAACTTCTGATGCAGTGCGGCGATCCGTATGTCATTCCCAACCTCTGTATGCCGCACCATGTCTGAACAGGCACGTCCTTGCGGCGTCCCTCTAACACAATAAATAAAGACGTTTCGCGTTCGAGAAGCGATGCCGAAGACGCTGAAAGAAGAAATCGAGGCCGGCGAGGGCAATAGGCTGGAATTCAACTCCGCCGCGCCTTCCGACAGTGAGAAATTCGTAAAGACCGTGGTCGCATTCTCAAACACCGCCGGCGGGAAGATCATATTCGGCGTAGGCGACGATAAAGAGATAATAGGCGTTCCGGACACGGACATGCTGGCGGTCAAAGACGGCATTGCCTGTGCGATATTCTCCAAATGCCGTCCGACGCCGTACGCGGACATATATACGGAGACTGTGGACGGCAAGACGCTCATCGTGGTTGAAGTGGTCGAGGGACCGGGACGCCCCTACCATATTGACACGGAAGGCATCGGCAACGGCACATACATACGATTTGGGGCAACGACGAGAAAGGCTCCGCCGGAGATCGTCACTGACCTCAGACGCGCAGGCCGCAATCAGACGTTCGACGCGGAGCCGTGCATAGACTATACGGTGAACGACGACAAGATATCCGCGCTGTGCACGGTTTTGAGTTCGTACGGGAAAAGAACGTTCAAGGACGCCGACCTTCTGAACATGAGAGCGCTCATCCAATCAGGCAACGGTCTGAAAGCGTCGAACGCCTTCGCGCTGCTGTCAGAGGACAACCCGTTCCTTAACGCCCGCATAAGTTGCGGAACGTTCAAGGGAAGCGAAAGAGGCCGCCCCATAGACAGAAAGGAATTCACAGGATCCATAATCAGGCAGTCGGAGGAAGCCTATGCATATGTGCTGCAACACATAGACGTTGGCATGGAGCTGCGCGGGGCCGTCAGAGAAGACGTCTATGAGATTCCGGAGGATGTCATAAGGGAGTCGATAATGAACGCGGCAGTCCATCGCGACTACGGTGCGGGCAGAGGGGCGGTGTCGATATCCGTTTATGACGATCGCGTGGAAATCACATCCCCCGGGCCGCTCCCATGGGGAATGGACATAGACAAGGCGAAACAGGGCCGCTCCAAACCAAGGAACGATGTCATCGCGGTGATATTCAAATCTGCGGGGATGGCGGAGGGGTTTGGCACCGGAATCAAAATGATGTTCGACGAATGCATCAAAGTTGGACTCCCCGAGCCCACAATAGTGGACGACGGCGACGTAACGGTCACTCTGCGGAGACCACAAAGCGCCGAAAGGCGCATGCCGACGACAGAACACAATATGAACCCTTCAGAAAAAGAAATAACGGATATGCTGAAAGACAGCGGGGGAATGACGACCAAGGACATAAAGGCCGCATCTTCGCTCAGACCCGATCAGGTAAAGCACGCCCTGTCTTCCCTTTCGAAGAAAAATATCATTTCAAAGGTCGGAGGCAATAACGGCCTTTGGAAGATCGTCCGCTGAACATCACGCCCAAACTGCGCCCTCGCGCCCAAACTGCGCCCAAACTACGCCCTCGCGCCCAAACTAAAATATGCGAAGTTCTCCGAACACAGTATAAACAGGACGGCAATACACCATCATGGCAGAACAGAAGAGCGAAGCGTCCTTCGAAGAACTCTGCGCCGTACTTCTGAAGGACTTCGAGGAGTTCAGGGACGAAGGAAGGGAATGCTATCTGGAAGACCTCATAAAGAAAATGAGGGAAGAGCTGGAAAAGGATTGATCAGATCAGATGCCTGATGGCATCGTAGGGCGTCTTGTTTATCGCCCTCTCCGTCTCCTCTTCCGTGAGCCCCGCGCCCAACGCGACCGTTCTCGCTCTCTTCTCGTCCATGAGATTTCCCGGTGCATGCGCATCGGAATTGACGATCGTCTTAGCGCCCGCTTCCCTTGCGAACACGGCGACGCGCCCGTTGGTGATGTTGTGGCCGTTTCTGCCGCTTATCTCCAGTATGACATCGTTGCTTGCGGCCGCTTCCGCCTCTTCGATCGTTATGAGGCCCGGATGCGCAAGCACGTCTATGTCGGGATTGCCCGCCGCGGCAAGGTTGGTCCCGCGCATGACCGGTTCGGTGACGGTCTCCCCGTGCACGACTATCCACTGCGCTCCGAGCTTCCTGGCCCTTCTTGCGATCTCCGCTATCTTGGACGGAGGGACATGGGTGATCTCCACACCCGGTATCACCGGTATGTAATCGCCTTTCAGCTCGACCGCCTTGACTATGTTGGAAACGACGAAATCAACGTTCGTCACGTCCACGTGGTCGGTTATCGCTATGGCGTCGTGGCCGAGATCCATCGCTCTTCTGACGAGTTCCGAGGGTATGAGCTCCCCGTCGCTGAATATGGTGTGCGTGTGCAGGTCGATCCTCATTGTCTCCTCTCCGACAGTTTTCTGTAAACTTCCTCCATGGGAAGTCCGGTCTTCTCGACAGCCACCATCGTGTGGTAGATCAGGTCGGCCAGCTCCCAGGCCATCTCGTCCCTGTTCCCGTCCTTGACTCCCAGCACGAACTCTCCCGCCTCCTCGACGATCTTCTTGCACATCTTGTTCTCGTCGCCGTAGAGCTTGCAGGTGTAGCTGTCATCGCTAGGATTCTCGGCCCTGTCCTTAAGCGTCCTTCTGAGCTCCGGCAGCACGGCGGCGGTGCCGTCCGTATTTCCGTATATGGTCTCGGCGAAACAGGTCGGCGAGCCGGTGTGGCATGCGGGGCCCGTCTGCTCCACCCTCGCCAACAGGGTGTCGCTGTCGCAGTCCGTCTGAAGCGACACGATCCTCTGCACGTGCCCCGACTCCTCTCCCTTCTTCCAAAGCTTCTTCCTGCTTCTGGACCAGAAGTGGGTGTAGCCCGTGCTTCTCATGAGTTCCACCGCCTCCGCGTTCGACCAAGCCACCATGAGCACCTCATTGGTGACATGATCCTGCACGACCACGGGTATGAGTCCGTTTCCGTCGTATGCGAGTTCGGTCATCTGACCACCACCCCTCTGTCTCTAAGGTATTCTTTCACGTCGCCCACGGTGTATTGGCGGGAGTGGAAGATCGATGCGGCCAGGGCGGCCGAGACATCGGTCTCCGCGAACACTTCGTAGATGTGCTCCGCGTTGCCGCACCCTCCGGACGCGATAACAGGTATGTCGACAGCGTCAGATATCGCGGCGTTGAGCGGTATGTCGTAGCCGTTCTTCACCCCGTCGGCGTCGACGGATGTGAGCAATATCTCTCCCGCGCCCAGATCCTCCGCCCTTCCCGCCCACTCTGCGGCGTCAAGGCCGGTGGGGCGCGTGCCTCCGTGGGAGCAGACCTCCCAGCCGCCGCCCTTGCGTTTCGCGTCGATGGCGACGACGACGCACTGTCTTCCGAAACTCTCGGCGGATTCGGTGATGATCGTCGGATCGCCGATGGCGGCGGAATTCACCGAAACCTTGTCCGCGCCTGCGCACAGGGCCGCATGCATATCCTCGGCCGTCCTGACGCCTCCGCCGACGGTCAGAGGGACGAACACCCTCTCTGCGGTCTCGGATACAAGGTCGAGGGTCGTCCGGCGGTATTCGAGGGACGCCGCTATGTCAAGGAACGTGATCTCGTCTGCGCCCTGCAGGCTGTACTCTTCGGCCAGCTCCGGGGGCGAACCCATGTCTTTAAGGTTGACGAAGTTCACGCCTTTGACAACCTTGCCGTTCTTGACGTCGAGGCAGGGTATGATCCTTTTCGTGAGCATCTCAGCTCACCTTTGCCTTGTCTTTGGTGCTGAGCTCCGCGTCTCTCGGCGCGACGGCGCCTCTGAGCGCCTTTCCGAGGCCCTTGAACGACGCCTCCACGATGTGGTGCTCGTCGAAGCCTCTGATCTTCACCACGTGCAGCGTGAGTCCTGCGGACATGGCGAAACTGCGCAGGAAGTGCTGATACAAAGGGTCGGGACAGTCTATGTCGGCGAACGGACGGTCTATGATGTCCACCGAGACGGTCACGAGCGCATCGTCCATCGGCAGGGTGGCGGATGCGGTCCTCTCGACCGGGGCGCTCCCCAAAGCCTCCCTGAATGCGGTGCCGAGCGTTATCGCCGCATCTTCGACTATGTGGTGCTCGTCGTCTCCCGACGCGGAGAGTTTGACGTCGAACGACGCATATCTGGTGAAGGTCTCCACCATGTGTTTGAGGAACTTGATGTCGGATTCCACGCTGAATCTGCCTTCTCCGTCGATGTTCAGCTCCACTGACACCTCGGTCTCCCGTGTCCTGCGTTCGATTTTGGCCGTCCTGCCCGTCATGATGCCGACATACGCAGGTCGCCGTATAATAATTATCGCGCCTGCGGCCCGCACGCAAATCAAACGACGGCGGAAACCCGCGAGGCCTCTCAGTCCTTGACGCCGATGATGATGTGGCATTCGCCGTCGCTGCGTCTGAACGTCGGCGTTATGCCCGCCGATGCGAACATCTCCTCGATCTCGTTCAGGTCGGGAACGACGTCATGGCGTATGACGGCGTGATGATGCATGTGCACCCGGTTGATGGCCTCCCTGGAACACGAATGCGACACGACCATCTTCCCTCCGCTCTTCAGGCATTTTGAGAGAAGCCTCACCGCTTCCGGTTTGTCATGGAAGTGCGGGAGGCAGGAGTTGCAGACCACCGCGTCGTAATCTCCGGTCGGGATGATGTCGTAGACGTCCACTGCCTCGAAACGCACCTTGGGGTGTTCCGAGGGAGGGTATTTCGCGATCGCGCGGGCTATCATCCCGTCGGATATGTCCGTCGCAACGACCGATCCCGCATCAAGCGCCTCCTCATAGAACGGTATCATGACGCCGGTCCCTGTGCCCACGTCCAATATCTTCTCGCTTCCGCCGAGATCCATGAGCGATGCGACATACTTTGCCTTGGGTACGTCGTTCTCGTAGTTGTCGTCCCAATTTTCCGCGAGCCTGTTGAAAAACTCCCGCTCCATCCTGCCGTGTTCTATGCGGTCCATTCAATCCCTCACTTCGGTATCACAGTCGGTATCCCCCGAACCTGCTCCACGTAGGCATCCATGCCGTACACCTCGCGTATGCTCTCGGGAGTCACGGCCTCCGGGCCGCCGGGCGCCCGGGCGCGGGCCGGGTGCCTGAAAAACCAAACCGCCCCAGAAACGACGGCCCCAGGTACATAGTGGCGGGGGTTGTGGGC
>JAITQH010000006.1 GCA_031288985.1 Candidatus Methanoplasma sp.
CGCGATCTCTTCCTCGACCTCGGGCGAGGCCAGCGGGAAGACCTTCCTTCCCTGCCGCTCCTTTCGAAGATACATCACAGCGGCGGCGGTGGACGTGAGCACATCGTCTCCGGTGACGTCGAACCCCATCGCCGCAAGCTTCTCGCAATAGCGCATCCTTGCCTTCGCGGAGTTGTTCGTCAGGAACACGAAGGGTATGCCGTTCCTTTTCAGATGCGATATGAACTCCTTTGCGCCCGGGATCGGATCGTTCCCTTTGTACACCGTGCCGTCCATATCGATGGCGAACCCGCGGATGTCAGACGAACTCATCTCTGATCCTCCTGATGGTGGCCCTGAGGGCGTCCGTCGAGCCGCGGTTGTATATGCATGCGGCGGGGTGGTAGGTCGGAATGAACAATATCTCCCGATCGCGGACGACGATGCTCCGGTCCTTGTTGACTATGTCTCCCATTTTCCCCTCGTATCCCAAAAGATCCCTGCAGGATGATTTGCCCAGTCCGACGATGACGTCCTTTCCGTAAAGCTCCGACTCCAGGAATTGGCGGCAGGCCGCCATCTCCTCCTCGGTCGGGGCGCGGTTGTTGGGGGGGCGGCATTTAACGGTGTTGGTTATCATGACCTTCGAGCGGTCAAGCCCCTCGTCCTTCATCAGGCGGTCCAGGAGTTTTCCCGACTTTCCGACGAATGGCCTTCCCAGGTTGTCCTCTGTCTCTCCCGGCGCTTCGCCAACGAATGCAACGCGGGAACGGAGGTCTCCGCTCGGCAGGACCAGGTTCGTGCGGCCGGCGCACAGCCCGCACAGTTTGCAGTCGTCTCTCGGACGAACCATCTCCGGCGGAACGGAATCGTCGTCTTCCCGGTAGTTGAACAGGCGGGATTGTTTCATCTTCTTTCCTTCAGCAGCTCGGACCCTTTGACCAGCGAATTCAGCGTCACCCCGATCCCGGCCAAGCTCTCCCTCCCCCCGCCTTCGCGGTCAATGACCGAGATGACGTTCAGGACTTCGGCGCCGTTCTCCCGGAGGGTTGCTATCGCCTGTATGCCGGAGCCGGCAGTGGTTATGACATCCTCCACCACCAGCACCCTGTCCCCCGGGAACAGGTCGCCCTCGATCAATTTGGACGTTCCGTGATCCTTCTTCTCCTTCCTGACCATGACGTACGGCATCCCCGTGGCCAAGGACAGGGCGGCGGCCAAAGGTATGGATCCGAGGACGACCCCTGCGATCCTGTCCGCTTCGATCCCCCGGTCTTTGATGCATTCGGCCATCAGTTTAGAGATAAGAAGAAGCACCTTGGGATTGGTGCTTGCTTTCTTTATATCTATATAGTAATCGCTCTTGGCGCCCGATGCGAGGGTGAACTCCCCGAACTGCAGGGCGCCGCATTCCTCAAGTGCTTCCGATATTTCGCTGATGATATCACCACGGTTCTTTTTTGAGCCCCATGCGGAACCCTATGATGTTGACCGCCCTGTGCACGAAGAACATGACCGCCAGGACGAGGATGAGCGCAAGTATGTGCCATCCTTCTATGTAATTTGAATACACCCAATCAGGGAAGAACAGGGCGGTTATGAGGAACGCCCCGGCAACGAAGTCGTATTGATCCAACACGGGAGCTTTCTGCCCCCTCTCCAATCCGATCCTCCTTTTGATGAACGCACCGGTGAGGTCCCCGAGGACCGCGCCGAACGCCAGACAGGACAGCACGCCGACGTTGGACCAGAAGGGTCTGAATCCCCAATGATCCGCCGGGTCGAAGGGTTGGGAGACTGCGATCAGGATCAATCCTATCAGGATCCCGGAGAATCCTCCTCCGAAGAGCCCCATCCAGCTTTTGCCGTCTCCGAATATCCTCTTTCCCCTCAGGCTTCTGCCGAAGTCCACCTTGGTCCTTCCCTTCTTTCCGAAGACCACTGCGGCCGAATTGGGGACCATGGCGGGTATGAAAAGCCAGAGGCCGACTGCGGCGACCAGCAGAATGTCGGATATGTCCATCTTTAACTCCGTGTTGAGATGGACATGCATGATTTAATTGTTCGTAAATTCTCGGCATAAATGGGAAAGATCGAATCCTAACTCTTCTTCAGCCATGAGGCCGGGGCGGCCCCGGCCTGCATGACGGAAGACAGGACTCACTGTCCGACAGTGGCCTTGATCCTTCTGACGCCGGCCGCGGAGCTCTCTTCCTTGGTTATCCTGAACCTTCCGATCTCACCGGTGCTCTTCACGTGGGGGCCTCCGCAAAGCTCCGTCGAGACGTCCCCGATGGAGTAGACCTTCACGACCTCTCCGTACTTGTCCTGGAAGACGCCGATGGCGTTCCTGTTCTTGGCCTCCTCGTAGGCGAGTTCCTCGCATACAACAGGGATGTCGGCGTTTATGACGCCGTTGACGAACTCCTCGATCCTTTCGAGCTCGTCGGCCGTCAGCTTGCGGTCGAGATTGAAATCGAATCTCAGACGTTCGGCGGTTATGTTGCTCCCCTTCTGTTTTATCTCGGGATCGACGATGTTCCGCAGCGCGGCGTTGAGTATGTGGGTGGCCGTGTGGAGTCTGGTGGTCTGTTCGCCTGCGTCGGCGAGTCCGCCTTTGAACACCTGATCCGACCCTGCGCGGGATTTGTCCTGATGCTCTCTGAAACGTTTGTCGAAGTCTTCCGCGTCGACCTTGTATCCTTTCTCGGCGGCAAGCTCCTGCGTGAGCTCCACAGGGAAGCCGAAGGTGTCGTAAAGCCTGAACACCAGCTCTCCGTTCAGAACGGATGCGCCGCCGTTCTCGCCCAGCATCTCCTCGAATCTCCTGAGGCCTTTGCCAAGGGTCTTGTGGAATTTCTCCTCCTCGGCGGCGATCCGGGAAAAGATATCGTCCCGGTTCCTTTCTAGTTCGGGGTACGCTTTGGAGTACTCCGATATGACGACCTCCGAGACGTTCTGCATGACGATGCCGTCCACTCCGATCTTGGAGAGGTATCTGCTCGCACGCCTGATGAGCCTCCTGAGGATGTATCCCTGGCCGATCTTGGCGGGGATCACGCCGTCGCCGAGCATGAATGTGGCGGCTCTGAGATGATCTGCGATTATACGGAACGATCTTACATCCTCCGTGCGCTTCTTGCCGGAAAGCTCCTCCAGCTTGTTCATGATCCCGGAGAACAGGGAGGTGTCGTACACCGTCTTCGCGCCGTTGACGAAGCACAGCGCCCTTTCCAGCCCCATGCCGGTGTCCACATTCTTTTGTTTAAGCGGTTCGAATGCGCCCTCTTTGGTCTTGTTGTACTGCATGAAGACGTTGTTCCATATCTCCACGTACTTGCCGCAGCGGCAGCTGGGGCCGCAGTCGGGGCCGCACTTCGGCCTCAGATCGTCGTAGAATATCTCGGTGTCCGGGCCGCAGGGTCCGGTCTGACCGGCAGGCCCCCACCAGTTGTCGCCCCTTCCGTAGAAGAATATCTGATCGTCCCTCATTCCGTGGCTCCGCCAGATGTCGGCGGTCTCGTCATCCCTGGGGATCCCGTCCTCGCCCTCGAACGCAGTGACGGCAAGATGGCCGCGGTCTATGTTCAGAACCGTGTTCAGGAACTCCATGCTGAACGCGATCGACTCCTTTTTGAAGTAGTCGCCCAGGGACCAGTTTCCGAGCATCTCAAAGAATGTGAGATGCGTGGCGTCGCCCACCTCGTCGATGTCGCCCGTCCTCACGCATTTCTGAAAGTCGACAAGCCTCTTTCCTCCCGGGTGTCTTTCGCCCAGAAGGTATGGGACGAGCGGATGCATGCCGGCGGTCGTGAAGAGAACGGTCGGATCGTTCTCCGGTATCAGCGATGCCGAGCTTATGTGGGCGTGTCCCCGCGACTTGAAGAAATCTACAAATGCTTCTCTGAGTTCCTGAGCGTCCATCGGAATGCCTCTTGACCGTCCCGATAATCTCTTTGCATATATACACTGTGAATGCCTTCTTCGGTCTACCGAACGGTCAAGGAAAATGCCATATACGGCCACCCTCATCCATGTCCAGTCAGTGGGATACTCATGACAGGGGAAATGCAGAAGATAATAGTCACGCTGAAAGACATCGTGAACAGGCTGACGGGCCTATTTAAAAAGACGGTGAATAAGACGGACAGTGTACTGGACAACGTTACGGGCAAGGTTGCCGGTGCGGCTCCGTCGGGAAACAAGAAGATCATGGCGGCGATCATGATAGCGATCGTCGTCGTGCTGATCGTTGCCGTGGCGGCCGTTGTCGTTCAAGACAACGGAGGCGGCGTCCACTCCAAAGACATGTTGGCCGATGAGCCTGTCGAAGGCAAACTCGGCATAGGGACTCGTTTGACATACACCATAGGCGCGTCCGGAGAGGTCGACGTGACCATTGTGGGACAAAGCCCCGGATACTACCTCATCAATGTGGCCGGCATCTCTTCCCTCATCGGAGGCAGCGCCGGGTACCAGATGATCCATAAAGCCACCGGCGGGCTTAGGTTCGCATTCAACGGAGGAGACGGGAGCTACGCCGAGGCTTGGTCGGAGAAGACGCTGACGGAATGGACGATATCCACATCCGACGGCACAGATTGGAAGTTCTTTTCCGACAAGAAAGACGGCATCCCGTACGCGATAGAGGCCGAGAACGCGTCCAAGGTCACCGCTGTGTTCAAATCGAAGACCTCCGCGTCTTCGGCGCAGTATGTTCCGTCGTCCGGCATGGGAGCCTTCTACAAATACTCCCTGACGGGATCCGACGGCCCGAGCCAGTCGGACGGATACGGCGGAGATCTGTATTACAGCATGGCGGCAGAAGGCAACAGCGGCAACAAGTGGGTGCTGAAGCTGATCGACGCGGCCTACAACTCTTACGGCGGCCAGGCCGGAGCGAAATACCGCACGGTCGAATACTTCCAAGGGAGCGACCCGCAGGACAGGATAAACTCAGAATATCTTGCGGGGCTGACCGAAGAAGGCGTCGAGTCCGTGTCCACCACCGACGGTGAGAAGATCTGCAAGGTGTACGAAGGAAAAATAGGATCCGAAGAGATAAGGACGCACGAGGCGGGAAAGGTATACCGGTCGTACGTCAAGAACGACGACGGAACCAGCTTCTCCATCCTGCTGAAGGACTATCTGTCCAAGTAAAACAAAAAAAGGGGCTTCCCCCCCCCCATTTAATTTAACAGTTTATCTCTTCAGCGCCTCTGTTATCGCGGGCACGTCCACCGTGTCCGATATTATGATCTTCTTCCCGCGGGCGGCCAGCACCTTGGTGGGCAGAGGGCCGATCTCTTTGACCATTACGGCCCTGCAGTCGTCCAGCCTGTCGGCGATATCCTCGATGTGCTTTCTGTGGCCCGCCCCCGCAGTCTCGGCGGAGGTGTCGATGTCCACTGTGCGGACGTACGACAGGCCGCCGTCCTTCAGATCGTATATCGTGAATCTCTTGGCATTCCCAAAGCCGCTTTCGACCAAGTGCGGATCCGACGACGCCACGGCCACCCTGAGGTCATCGGAGTTGTCCACCGTGATCAGCGGGCTTTCGTCCGTCGGTCTGCATTTGCACCCTCCTATGTGGGCGAACTCGGCCGATCTGTCCTCTCCCAAGAGCCCCACGGCGTCGGCGCGGCACTGACGGCAGTGGCGCATCATCTTGGCATCGATGGAACAGAGATCCATAAGGCGCTTCCTTTCTTCGGAGGTCGGGGCGCGGAGGTCGCCGAACACGGTGCCCTCAACGGGGATCAGCGGCAGTATGTTCACTATGTACGCCCCGAGTTCTTTGACCTTCTTCACCAGCTCCGGAATGTGGGCGGCGTTCACGTCGGGGACCATGACCACGTTGGCTTTGACAAGTATTCCCTTGTCGGCGGCCATCTTGATCCCCTGAAGCTGTCTCTCCAGCAGAATTCCCGCGCCTTCCGCTCCGTGGTATTTCTTTCCGTTCCATATGACGGATCCGTAGACCTTTCCGCCGACCTCGGGATCCACGGCATTGATCGTGACCGTGACGAACCTGACGCCGAGATCGTAAAGCCGGTCGACGTTGTCGGGCAGCGCAAGTCCGTTGGTGGATATGCACAGAGTGAGTTCGTCGAACTCCTTTCCGGCGAGGTACAGGGTTTCGAAGGTCTCCTCGTTGGCGAGAGGGTCTCCCGGACCCGCGATGCCTATGACCGTCAGCCCCGGTATCTTTTCCTTTACGATCCTTATCTTCTCCACGGCCTGTTCGGGCGTGAGCACCTCGCTGGTGACGCCCGGGCGGGACTCGTTGCTGCAATCATACTTCCTGTTGCAATAGTTGCATTGGATGTTGCACTTGGGCGCGACGGGCAGATGCATCCTCGCGAAAGAACGGTGCGCATCTTCATTGTAGCACGGATGCGTCCTGAGCATTTCCGCGGCGGCGTTATTGTCAGCCATCGTTCGCAGTATTATTTCGTGACTATATTTGACTGCGTGCATTCAATATTCATTAAAGAATACCAATGTTTCTTCGCAATGCGGCCCGGCCTGTGCGTGCGTCGAAACAAATCAAATACGACGAGGCCGATGCGGGATCATGGCGTCGTCACAGGAGTTTGTGGATAAGGTGTGTTCGAACATCTCCGAAGCAGGGGCCATATCATACCGCAAGATGATGGGCGAATATGTGATATACTGCGACGGAAAGGTCATAGGCCTGGCGGCGGACAACACATTTTACGTCAAAGTGACGGACGGCGGATGGGCGATGCTCGGCGGCGCCGCTGTGTTTGCTCCGCCGTACCCCGGAGCCAAAGACCATTTCGTCATAGACGCGGCGGGAATGGACAGGGCGCTGCTGAACGGACTAGCGTCGATAACGTATGACGAACTCCCGGCCCCGAAACCGAAGAAAAAGAAGAAGTGAAGGCGCGGACATGCACGACGATCCGATGAACATCGAAAGAATGGCCGCCGATATGAACAGAAGCATGCCGGTGGATCGGCGCTCCGCATCGGATTATCTGGAGAACGGAGATCTTGTCTTCCGCACCAAAGACGGGGGATCCTGCTCCTTCGGGGCGTCCGAACTCGGGCTTGTGGCGTCAAACTGCACCGAAACGGAGAAGATCCGCCTCCGTCTGCCGATATTCGTGAGCACGGATGCGTCATGCGCGGAAGGGGCATGGAAGATAGAAGGCAGGACGGAGGTCTCCGTGATCTCCAAGATGCTTGGGAAGACGCCGCGCCGCGAAGATTACCTCAGATTGTATCACCCCGACCTGAAAGAACTGAAAAAGATGATCCCGGGACTCATAGCCGTGCTGTTCCTTCCGTGAGCATCCTGCGCGTTCTGCGAATGGTATAATACAAACAATACCGCTTACGGCATCGATCGAGATATGTCGGCTGCCAACTGTTCCGAATTCGTGTTCAACGGCGGGACGGGTCCCGCATCGCCGCCGCCGGAACCGTCGGGGGCGGAATGCGGGGGAGAGCATCCGACCGCAGAAGCAAAGAGGGAACGCATATGACGAACGGCGATCTCGGAATATTGACGTCCCTGTGCGGCGGGATCGAAGATCTGCGCGTGCTCAAAGGGACGCTGACATCCGCATTTCTCATGCAAAGATC
>JAITQH010000085.1 GCA_031288985.1 Candidatus Methanoplasma sp.
ATATTCCGGACTCCTTTTTGTCCTTTGCCGGCGGCCCCCCCCCCCCCCCCTCAAAATCAAGATTCCTGTTCAGCAACTGTCGAGGTCAAGTTGAATATCCTGGTGAATATCCCAGACAGTCCGCTTGCCCTGCGCATCGGCAATCACTTGGACGACTATGTGAAGATCATCACAGATCCCGAAGAGAAAATCACCGACTCGAAAGAGGCTGCAACAAAGATACTGTCAGACCCAAAAATAAAACCGGAAAACAAGAAGAAATACATCGAACTGTATCAGAATCAAAACCTCATATTGGCTGAAATACCGGACAAAGCACCATGGGAACTATGGGGCGATATTCTGTCTAACAATAGGGCAGAATTCTCTCCGCAAAACATCTATGATTATTTCCGCAACAAGGGTATGGACGAGCGGCTGTGCGAATTCATAAACAAAAACAAAACAGGGCTTACAGATGAATTTTCTTTTGACGAGATCATCACGGATGTCAACGAGAAGAAAAGATTCACAGAGGCCATCGTAAGGTGTTCCAACATGGATAATGACGCATACTCTGCACTCATTAAATCATTGAAGTGCGAGGTCGATTGTGATGTCTTTGCCGTGCCCATGGATAAATTTGAACGCCTGATCTCAATCGAAGTTGATGGCGCGCCTGCGCTTTCCGACAGTGTAACTGTGACCAACTCAATAAAGCGCGACCCTGAAAAATTGGCGTGTTATGTGGCCAACCGTCCGGAGTTTGCCGGCAGCCTCAGACATAATGATATCGATCAGATTCTCAAATCCTCGAAACACAGGGATCGGGCAATCGTTGCAATCAACAGAGACGACGGGCCTCTGCAACTCGACGTACTCACGCATCTTCGCAGTAAAATCCCGAAGGATGTGGAAGATGCCGGCAATGAAAAGTAAGAGACATCAGCGCCCGGCTCAGGATGATTCACGGGTCCGAATACACGGCACCCACAGTGTTAAATCGCATGAGGTTGATTCAGTTCGGGGGATTCAAGAACAGGAGTGAATGGCTTGGACTGGGGCGACTGCATGATGGGAGAAACCCTCAGCCACAGCGATAGCAAGTATAACCGGCCCAAAGGCAAAATGAGCGTGAACTATCTGCGTGCCATGTCCTCTCAGCTGGGATGTTCGCTGACGGAGCCGGGACCAGGCGATGACGTCAACAAACTGGATGCCACTCTTACAGCGACTTTCGACACGAATCCAAAGTGGACGTTCAAGACCCCACGCATCGAATTTCAGCTGAAGACCACGTCGAATTGTGTTGTGCCGATAAATGGGTTGATCAAATATCGTTTGGAGACGAAGACATTGAACATGTTGCGCAGTGGTACGAATGCTCTGTTGGCCGTGCTGTTCGTTTCGAAAGAGCCGAACGATTGGGTCCGAAACACAGAAAACGGGTTGCTGTTGGAAAAGCGCATGCTATGGTACAATCCAAGATTTTTTACGGGCAACTCTGATGAGGCGACCAAACTAACGTCAACAATAGAGATACCGGAAAAAAATGAACTAACCTTAAGATCCCTGCACAAGATGATAGATATGCTTGGAAATGGCGAGAAGTTGCCGGATGTGTTGCCAGATGAAATGTAAATTTAACAATAGTGAATTGACACTTCTTGCCCCGGAGAAGGTTCGGGCATATATGCACGGAACAGGGTGGTACATCTCATTCCAAAGAGAGGGCACCTTTGATGTCTATTCCAAGGAGGGCGTGGAAGCGGAGATAGTCGTCCCGAAAAATGTCGCATTCTCGGATTATGGTGTCAGAATGCAAGAAATGATGGAGATTCTGGTCGACACTGAAAAACGGTCTGCCATCGACATCCATTCAGACATCCACCTAATGAACGCGTCAGACTCGATATCGTATCGCATAGTGGATTCCTTCAATAACGGAACGATCTCGTTGGCAACGATGGAAGAAATACTCGAATCGCACCGCAGAATATCCGCATCCGCATATATGGACGTTGCAAAGCCCGGAGAAAAGTATCATAAGTCATGCCTTTCCGGATTCACTGCCCTCAAGAATCTGAGAATGGGACAAACCAGTTATGGAAGCTATGTCGTACGGTTTCTCTATTCGCAGAATGCCGATTCGCAATCGCAGGTCAGACTGGAGGGGGACATATTGGCCGACCCCATCATTTTGAAACTGGCGACAAAGACAATTGAATCGTCCAGGGTAATAAGGGATGCCGTAGAAAGTGGCAAGGACGACCTTTCGGACTCCAGCATTTCGTATAATTTCGTTGATTCTTTGATAGGCCTCAGATGCGAAAACAACGTATCGAAGGTCGAAATGAGCAAGCACAGCTTCGCAAATCCCGAATCAAAAGTCTTGCCTGTGGATCTGGGGAAGAAGATATTTTTCGGCATGGAGGCAATAGCGGATAACATGAAACCCGCCGAACCGTCCGTTGACCGCGTCTTTCAGGGCTGGCTGTCGCGGGCGATCAAAAACAGCTCGGAAGAGAGCGAACACACCTTCAAACTGACATTTTTGGACGACCAGTCTCAAATAAACGCAGAGGTGGCTCTTTCCGGTTCGGAAATGAATGCCGCATATCGGTCGATGGAAGAGAACAAGTTCATCTCGATAAAGGGGACGTTGACGGGATATGCGTCCAAGAAGACGATCGTCAACACTTCGGACTTCAGAGTGATAGAATGATCCTCCGTTAACCTGAGTATCGGCACTCCGGGTGCGGCCCGGCGGGATTCGAGCCGTCGCGGTTCGGACTGCATCTGCGAATTCATCTTTTTGACGGAAGCAGATTATGTTTGCTGTTTTTAAAAACAGCAAATTCAATTTACTTCTTTTTGAGGAAGTAAATCTCAACGATTAAATACGCACTCCGCCATTCTGCGATATGGACGGATTCGTCGGCCGCAGGGAGGAATTGAGGAAGCTCAACGAGTGGTATTCGGGCGGCGATTTTGAGTTTGTGGGCATGTACGGCCGCCGGCGCGTGGGCAAGACCTCGATAATCCGCGAATTCGTCAGAGGCAAGAGGACCATCTTCTTCACGGCAAGGAAGAGCAGGACGGACAGCAACCTGCATCAGTTCCGGAACACGGTCTTCGAGGCGCTCGGAGAGAGCGGCACGGGCGCGGAGGATCCGGACGATCTTATGAAGATCATTGCGAAGCACAGCGGCGAGAGGCTGGTGCTCGTGATAGACGAGTATCCGCTGTTCGTCGAGACCGACGACGTGATATCCAGTGTTCTTCAGATCGCTATAGATCATATGTTCGAGGACACGAAATTGTTCATCATTCTATGCGGCTCATCAATGAACTTCATGAAGCGCCAAGTGCTTGGGTACGAAAGTCCGCTCTACGGCAGACGCACCCGCGAGATGCATGTGAGGCCGATGAACTATCGCGAATCGGCGGAGTTCTTTCCCGGACGGAGTCCGTACGAGGCCGCATGCATATACGGAGCGGTCGGAGGGATCCCGATGTACCTCAGGAGATTCACCGGAGGCGGATCCGTCGAGAGGCTGATCGCCAGAGAGTTCTTCACCGACGCGTCCTTCCTCGCAGGCGAGCCGGAATCGCTGATCCTTCAGGAGATGAAGGATCCCAGACGGTACAACGACATCATCGCGGCGGCGTCCGAAGGCAGAGCGCGCATAAAAGAGATATGCGATTCCACCGGGCTTGCCAGTGCGGAAGTGTCCAAATGCCTGGACGACCTCATCGATCTGGGATATGTCAAAAGGACGACCCCTGTCAACGGCGGCGCCAGGACCACGCGCTACTTCATAGACGACAACCTGTTCAGATTCTGCTACGGCAGGGTGTTCGGGAATTCCCACATTTCGGCGATGAGCGAGGACGCCGCCGCCGAACAGGTCGGCATTATGCTGTCGGAGCACATGGGCGGCGTGTTCGAGGACATGTGCGGACAGTTCGTCAAAGAACGCATGGGGTATCATTCCGTGGGGAAATGGTGGGGGTCGCCGTCAAAGGAGGTCGGAGAGATAGAAGTGGACATAGCGGCCTCCCGCAGAACGGCCGCCGGACGCACGGAAGGGCTTTTTGCCGAATGCAAGTTCCGCACCGGGAAGGTCGGCCCTTCGGCGCTGACCGCGCTCAGGGATCACGCACAATATATTCCTGGGTTCGATTCAAAAAGCTACGCCATATTCTCGAGGGGAGGGTTCAGCGACGAACTCGTCGACCGCGCCGCGGCGGAAGACGTCGCGCTCGTGTCGCTGAAGGACATGTATGAGACATGAGCGGCGGGGCCGCCCGGCGCATGTTTCGGCCGGCCGAAAAAGTGACCGTTATATCCGATGGATGCAATATGCGGGAACATGGCTCCGATCGAGAAGGTGACCGTAAGGCTCCCGGACGACGTCGTCGCAGTCCTGAAGGCGCTGGTGGAGAGGCAGAAGTTTGTCAGCGTTCAGGACGCCGTCCGCGAAGCGGTCAGGCGCCTCATATCGTCGGAGCTGACGGCCGAGGACATCTCCGCCATACTCATGACGCAGATGGACGATCGGGTCAAGATGGAGGATCTGATGAGCGACAACTCATCCGAGAGCATGGACGAGGCGCTCAAAAGGGCCGTGTCGGACTATGTCAGATCGAGAATGGGGCCGGGTGGCTGATGCGCCCGGCAACTGTCATAGGGTGCGGAGGAGGGGGATGCAACACAGTGTCCCGTCTGGATCCGCACAGGATCAGGGTGGCCACGATCAACACGGGTTCCAGCGGTTCCGAGGCCACCGTGGCTCTCGCAGGCATTGACGTATCCGGATGCCGAGGCGACCCCGGACTCGGATGGGCGCTGGCCTCGGACTGCCGTGAAGAGATAGAGGCGCTGGTTGCAGGATATTCCGCCGTCATTGCCGTTGCGGGCCTCGGGGGCGGCACCGGCGCAGGCGCCATACCGATCGTCGCAGAATGCGCCAAGGCGCGGGGCGCCTTGGCGATATCCGTCGTCTCGATACCAATGTCGTTCGAGGCGGGAAGGCGCGAACGCGCCCTTTCCCAGCTGCGGGAGGTGGTCCGCATATCCGACCGCACGCTTGTCATGGACATGGACCGCCTCAAGGACGCAGGCGGCGGCCCGCTGCCGATACGCACTGCGATATCCATGACGGACGAACTCATGGCCATTGCGATATCGAGGCTTGTCAACATCCTCAATGGGCCGTTCATAAGCATATTCGACGAGCGGGCGTACACGATGGCGTTCGCGCGGTCGGGAGACCCCGCAAAGGCCGCGGAGGCCGCGTTGGGAATCCCCCTGTACGATGCCGGCCCCGTTCAGGGAAAGACCGTCGCGTCTCCCGACGGCCCGCTCTCGGCATCGGATGCGGAGCAGGTGTCCATGCTGATAAGCGGAGTCTCGGGCAGGGTCCCGGAGATAGTCCCGCACTGCTCCAAAGGCGACGGGATCATGCTGTTCATTCCCATCCCTTCCCGTATTTTATTATCTTGACGGCGTCGCCGAATATTCCCATTATAGTGTTGTACTCGTACTTCGTGGGTATCGAGCGCCCCATCATTCTCCTGAACATCACCGACGTGTCGCCGCGGCGCGCCTCGGGATAGTCCACGGCGTCCATCAGGTTCTCGAAGAACGAGAACATGAACTCCTTTTCGCGGCGGTCGGCGGGTTCGCAACGCCTTGTGGGGTCGCAGGTCCGGAACAGTTCGTACATCACGATCGTCGCCGCGTGCGAAAGGTTCAGGATGGGGTTGCTTTCGTCCGACGGCACGTGTATGAGCACGTCGCATCTGTTAAGCTCGTCCTGATAGAGGCCGATGTCCTCCCGCCCGAAGATCAGGGCTATCTTCTCCTCGTATCCGCTTACATGTTCCGCGAACTCTCTGACGGACACCGGCAGGCGGGCGTAGTTGCGATCCCCCTGGGATACGATGCCGCTGGTCGCGACGGCGAGGAAGCAGCCGTCCAACGCCTCTTCCAGGGAGCCGACGGTCTTCGCGTTCCCGAGGATCTCGGACCCGTGCTTGGATCTTCGGAGGGCGTCGTCCCCCAGAGGGCACGGATCCACGAGATAAAGCTCGCTGACGCCGAAATTGGACATGGATCTCGCGACGGCCCCGACGTTCCCCTCGAACTTCGGACCCACAAGGACGATGCGGACGTCTATCATATGGATTTGGTGAAAACATAAATCTATATCAATCTTATACAAGCGCATGAACATACCGAAAGATCACCCCCGGTACAGATCCCTGACGGTTAGGGAGCATCTCGCGGAGATGGTCGAAAAAGGTCTTGTGACGCCCACGGGCATGATCTCCCACGGGAGAGGCGAGGCTTTCGACTACCTCATGGGCGAGAAGTCAACGATCCCCGCTTTGGAGGCGGAGAGGGCCGCCGCCGCGTTCCTTCTGAGGGCCGCGAACCCGGTCATATGCGTCAACGGCAACGCCGCGGCGCTGGACCCGGACAACCTGGCGCTGCTGGCGCGGGAGATCCCCGCGAAGATCGAGGTCAACATATTCCACCGTTCGGAAGAGAGGATGGAGAAACTCATAGCGCACATGGAAGAGCATGGGGCGGAAGGCGTGCTGGGCCGCCGTCCCGACTCCAGGATCCCCGGGCTTGAGTCCGACCGCGCTTTGTGCACCAAAGAGGGGATATACGGCTCCGACGTGATCTTGGTGCCCATAGAGGACGGCGACCGCGCCGAAGCCTTGGCGGATATGGACAAGATCGTGATATCCATAGACCTCAACCCGCTTTCAAGGACGTCCCGCGCCGCAAGCGTCTCCGTATCGGACGAGATGACGCGCGCCCTTGAGAACATCATACGCTTCGCAAGGGAGCTGAAGCACGACGGGAATGAGATCGACAGAGTGATAAACGGATTTTCCAACGACAGCAACCGCAAGAGCACGGTGGAGGCCATATGCGGTTCGCTTATGTCTGAGTTCAGGGATGTGGGATGATGGATGAATTGGTTGAGAAGGGCGTTCTGAGGCTGCGCTGGGCGCGCAGCCATATGCCCGTTATGAAAGAGATCGACGCGCAGTTCCTGAAAGAGAGGCCGCTGGAGGGCCTCAGGATAGGGATGGCCCTGCACACGGAGGCCAAGACGGGAGTGCTCGCACTGACGCTGGCGGATGCGGGCGCAAAGATATGCCTCGCAAGCTGCAACCCCCTCTCCACGGACGACTCGGTGGCCGCCGCCCTCAGAGAGGAGTACGGCCTCGATGTGCACGCGAAGAAAGGAGAGACCCAGCAGGAATACTACGACAACCTGAACAGCGTGCTGGACATCCGCCCCGACCTTGTCATCGACGACGGCGCGGATCTGATCGCCATGGCGCACACGTCGCGCAGGGACGCCCTCAAAGGGATCTTGGGGGCCAACGAGGAGACCACCACGGGAGTGGCCCGGCTCAAAGCGATGGCCTCCGAGGGAAGGCTGGAATTCCCGGTGATCTCGGTCAACGACGCCAAGATGAAGTTCCTTTTCGACAACAGATACGGGACGGGGCAGTCCGCCTTCGACGGATGGATGAACGCTACGAACCTCATCGTCGCCGGCAAGAGGATGGTGGTGGCGGGCTACGGCTGGTGCGGCAAAGGCGTCGCCATGAGGGCCAAGGGCATGGGAGCCTCCGTGACCGTGTGCGAGGTGGATCCGATCAAAGCGATAGAGGCCAAGATGGACGGGTTCGAGGTCATGAGGATGACCGACGCCGTCAGATCGGCGGACATCATAATGACGGTCACCGGGTGCAGGGACGTCATACGGAAGGAGCATTTCGATGCCATGAAGGACGGATGCGTCATGGGCAACGTCGGGCATTTCGACAACGAGATAAACAGGGAGGATCTGCAGGCCGCGGCGGCCTCGGCCGCGAAGGTGCGCGAGCACATAGACGAATACCTGACCAAGGACGGCCGCAGATTGTATCTCATAGCCGACGGCAGGCTCATGAATCTGGCGGCGGGGCAGGGGCATCCGGCCGAGATAATGGACACCAGCTTTGCGGCGCAGGCATTGGGCATAGAATACCTGGCGTCGAACCATGGGGCGCTGGCGCCTGCGGTGCACGACCTCCCGGAAAGCATAGACGTGAAGATAGCGAGAATGAAGCTGGTGTCCATGGGCGTAACGATAGACTCCCTGACCGAAAGACAGGAGAAGTACGTCAAAGGATGGGAAGAGGGGACATGAGGATAGCAATGGTCACCGACAGCTACCTCCCCACCCGGGACGGGGTGGCGACGGCCGTCGTGACCCTGAGAAAGGCGCTGGAGGATCTGGGGCACACGGTGTTCGTGATCGCGCCCGACCCCGGAGAGGAGCACAGGGAGGCGGGAGTGGTCTACTTCCCGGCGATAAGGTTCAAAAGATACCCGGAGTACTTCATACCGCTGTTCAGATCCAACAAGATCGAGGTCATACGCGATCTGAACGTTGACGTGATCCACATCTACGGCATCACGTTCATGGCCCTCAAGGCCCTGATCGCCTCGCGCACTCTGAAGATACCGTCGGTCGCCACATACCTCACGAACGTGGCGGACACGATGCAGTACTACTCCCCGCTGCCTCTGCCCGCGAACCTGCAGGGAAAGCTTGCATGGATCTACATGAGAAACTTTCTCAAGAGGCCGCACTGCGTGATAGCGCTTACGAAGGCCACCTTGGACGAGTTCCGGGAGAACGGAGCACGCACCAAGAGGACGGAGGTAGTCCCCATCGGCATAGACGCGGACAGATTCCGTACGGGCCTCGACGGGTCGCCGATCCGCAGGAGGTACGGCCTCGAAGGGAAGCGTGCGGTGATATGCGTGGGGAGGGTGTCCTACGAGAAGAACACGGAGGTCCTCATCAGGGCGGTCAAGCATCTCCCCGACGACGTGGTCCTCATGATCGTGGGCAGGGGTCCTGCGCTGGAAGAGATGAAGGATCTCGCCGAGAGAGAGGGCGGAGGACGCATCGTCTTCACCGGGTTCGTGCCCGACGACGAGCTGCCCCTGCACTATTCCGCCGCCGACGCAGTGGCGTCTGCGTCCAGATTTGAAACGCAGGGATTGACGATCGTCGAGGCGATGGCCTGCGGCCTCCCCGCCGCATGCGCCGACGGCAGGGCGTTCTTGGACGTGGTGGAGGAAGGGGTCAACGGGCATCTCTTCGGCAACACCCCCGAGGAATGCGCCGCGGCGGTCATCAAATGCCTTGACGGGAAGGAAAGCATGGCCGCCGCCGCGCGGGCGACCGCCGAGACCTACTCCATGGAGGCGGTGGGAAGGCGGCTCGCGTCGGTGTACGAGAGTCTGCGCGGCGGAAAGTGACAGACGCAGACACCCATTTTGCGCCATGGCGCCGGGATCGCACCCGAGCGTCTGAAGTCTGTTTTCGTGTAACAAAGCTAATGCTTTATATCTGCCGAGCCTAAGGCCGGCGGGGCGCGGGGATACCTCCTGCAGAACAATATCCTGCAGTTGCGACCACCACAGAATGTAGGTGTTATGCATGTTAACCAACAGGTTAAAGGGGGGTTCCGCCAGGGACGCCCCGCCCAAAAGATACAGGAACAGAAAGACGTACGCCGCCGTTTTTGCACTCGTCTGCGTTGTCGCGATGTCCGCGGGCATCGCAACTCTGACATCGTCTGACGAGACCAAAGCGCTGACGCCGTATTTCGATCCTAACAGCGGAGTGTACTTTGAACTCGACGAGACCGCGCACACCGCCGTCATAGTGGACGTCGAAAGCGGAAGAGACATAGTGGACATCTCCGGGCCGATCTCGTACGGTGGGGAGGACTACACCGTCGTCGAAGTGAGGGCCGGCGCCATGGCGTCCAAGAACAACCTGACCAAAGTGTTCCTTCCGGACTCCGTGAAGACCATCGGCGCGAACGCGTTCAACGGATGCGCCAATCTCCACAGCGTACAGATGAAAGGGGCGGAGCACATCGGAGCCAGGGCGTTCAAGGCGTGCACAAACCTTCTGACCGATGCGAATTCGTTCAGGGACGCGGCCGTCATTGACGAGGAGGCCTTCTCGGGCGCCCTCGCGGCAGGATCCGCTCTGAACCTGCAGTCATGTCTGGAGATCAAAGGCAGCGCGTTCAGGGACTCGAAGATAAAGTCCGTCGACATAAGGAACGCGGAGACCATCGGCGCGTACGCGTTCATAAACTGCATCGAGCTGACCCAGATCATATGCGACAATGTGCAGACGGTCGGCACAGAGGCGTTCAGGGAGACGAAGAATCTGAAGAGCATCTCGCTTCCCCACGCCGTGACGGTGGGCGAAGCGGCGTTCATGAACTCCGACCTCTCCGCAGGAGTCGTGTTCGGAGACAGCCTGACGACCGTAAGCACCCGCGCCTTCCAGAACACCAAGATCACAAGCGTGGATCTGAAGCTGGCAACCAGCATCTCCACGGAGGCGTTCGTCTCCTGCACCAACCTGCAGTCGTTCGCGGTGTCGCCGCTCAACACGGCCTACGACACGTACACGACGGGAGACGTCTCAGGACCCGGAGCGCTGTACGACAAAACGGCCCCGTCCCATAAGCTGATACTCTTCCCCAACGCAAGGACGGGGGACTTCAAACTCCACTCCGATACGACGGCGGTCGCCGACAAGGTCTTTGCAAGCACAAGGATAGAGTTCGTGGACCTCTCCAACCTGGCCGTTGTCAGCGACTACATGTTCTACAGCAACACCTCGCTGAAAAGCGTGGTCATGCTCAACGTTGCGTCGGTGGGTGAGAGCGCGTTCGAATTCTGCACCGCGTTGGAGACGGTGGAGTTCGGCCCCAATCCAGTGGCCATCGGCGACAAAGCATTCTACGGCGGAGCCGGATCCAACTACATCAAGAGGCTGGAGATCCCCAAGGGATCCACAGTGGGAGCCAGAGCGTTCGAGGGCAACACATCTCTTGAGCATCTTACGGTGTGGGACGACCTGACATACGGCGCGGATTCGTTCCGGGGCTGCGCCAATCTGTATTCCCTCACCGTACGCAGGGACAGTTCGACGGCCGCGAACATCCTCCCGTCCTTCGCCTGGTCGTTCGGCGGCAACGTCATCGCAGACCTCACATTGGACATGAACACGCACTACGACCTCGGCGCCAACCTGGCGCCGGCCGCGGGCAAGCAGCTGAGGCTGACCTCGTCCACCACCGACACGACGATACTGGGAGGATACGAGTTCAACGACAACGGCGCGCCGCTCGACTCTTTGGGCAGGGCGGGAGGGCTGTACGCGTACGAGTCTCCGACGTCGTGGAAGCTGATAAGCAGGACATTCACAGTCGTGTTCTGGGGGATGGAAGAGGCCGACGTCAACTCTGATTATCAGAACACGGACATATCGAAATACACAAGGGTCATCGCCAGGATGGAAGTTGAGTTGGACAAGACCCTGGAGTATCTGCCGTCGCAGAGCCTGGAGAGATACATCGTGGGAGGGTGGTACTCCGCGCCCGGCGGCGGGACCCAGCTCGACCTGTCCACAAAGATCCAGAGCAGCATGAACGTCTACGCCAAGTATGCCCCGAAGATGTACACGGTGCAGATCGACGCCGACCCGGCCGCAGGAGGAGTCCTGGAGTCGTCGGGCGCGTCGGGATCGGCAAGCACAGGCGCGTCCGGCACGGCCAGCAAAACGTACCAGTACGGCGAACAGGTGACCCTGACGGCGACCGCCGCAGGAGGATACGGGTTCATCGGGATGACCGAAGGCGACAACCCCTTATCCAGGGACTACGGCAGCCTGATCGGCTACGCCATGAACTTCAACGTGCCGTCGGACAGGAGATACACAGCGCATTTCGACAAAATATGGAACCTGACATTCGATCCCGCAGGAGGGGTCTTCGACGGCGGCTCCGTCCTCAGGACGTACATCTACGTGAACGGCGAAGCGCTGGACAACAGCGGGATCCCGATGGGAAGGACGTCCGGACTCTATCCGGGCGACCCGACCAAGTCCGGACTGCACTTCCAGGGATGGTACACCGCGGACGGAGTCAAGGTCGAAACCACCTCTGCCATAACGAAGGACGCGACGCTCACCGCCAGATGGTATGCCGAGATAACGTTCGACGCCAACGGAGGATCCGTGAACGGCGCCGGCTCCCATGTAGTGAGGGTCGACAACGTAGGCGTGACGGACACGCTGTTCAGCACGATAGCGCAGAAGGCGGCGGCCCCCGCCGGGACAGGATACATTTTCGACGCGTGGTACGTCTTCACAGGTTCCGCGTACGGATCCGAATTCCTTGGGACCACGGTCATATCCGCCGATGCGACGGTCAAGGCCAAGTGGAACGCGAGACTGACCCTGGATCCCAACAGCGGGAGCTTCGGCACCCCCCTGGAACCGGGATATGTGGCCGACGGCTCCAAGATCTATTACGACATAGCTTTGGACGACGGAGAGAGCTATCCTCCGCT
>JAITQH010000021.1 GCA_031288985.1 Candidatus Methanoplasma sp.
TGTCAGGTCTGTGTAGAACCCTCTGTTGGGGACCGTCTTCGCCTTTGCGAACAGCCTGTCCGACGCGACGATGAATGCCAGCCCGGGCGGGAGGGCCAAAGCCTTCTGCGTGCCGAAGACCAATGAGTCGGGCCGGAGCTTTTTAAGATCGAGGTCGGATGCGAAGGCGGACGTCACCGCGTCCACGAATATGAGCGAGTCGGGATTCTGTGATCGTACCTCATCCGCTATGGCGGTCGAATCGCTGAGGACGCCTGTGGACGACTCGTTGCTCACCCAATGAACGGCCTCGATATCCTTTCCGACCCTGCCTTTGATGTGTTCCGGCTTTATCGCCTTCCCCCAGTCCACGCGCACCTTGTCAACCGTCTTTCCGTTGAGTTCGGAGATCTCTACGGATCTGTCGCCGAACGAGCCGTTGGTGGCGCCCAAGGTCTTGCTGTTGACGCCGTTCCTGACCGCCGCCTCCAGGAAAACCGATGCGGAGCCTCCCACAAGGAGTATGTCGTTGTCCGTGTCAAGGGCCTTTTTGAGCTTCTCTATGATCGCCCCGTGCAGGTTCTTGTATTCTTTTGTCCTGTGGGTGATCATCGGCGCGGTCATTGCCTCAAGAATCTCACGATCGACGTGGACCGGGCCCACCGTAAACAGCTTTCTGCTCAATAGTATCCCTCTTTTAATATCCTGCGCACGTGGGTGCGGGGCGACCTGCTATCTGTTACCCCCTATTTATTACAGACGCAGGCATTGCACGCGCCGTCCGCGCAGCCTCCGGCCGCACTGAATGCACGCTCGGCGCAGACCCGCGTTTCAGATCTTGCCCATGAAGTGTTTTATGCGCTCGAATCCTTCTTTGATGCGTTCCTCGCCCGTGGCGTACGATATCCTGAAGAATCCTTCCCCGCCGGGGCCGAAGGCGCTTCCGGGCGTGACCGCAACGTGCGCATCTTCGAGCATCTTTCTGCAGAACACCTCGGACTTCACGTCCCTGTTGTATTTGGGGAACAGGTAGAACGCGCCCTTCGGCACGTTGCATTCGAGGCCGTCGATCTCCCCTATCAGGTCGAGCGCCAGGTCGCGGCGCTTCCTGAATTCGCTGACCATGGATTCTTTTTCGCCCTGAGGGCCGTTTATGGCCTCCACCGCGGCGGGCTGGGTGAATGAGACGCAGCATGAGATGGAGTGCGTCTGGAGCTTGTCTATCGTCTTTATGTCCTCTTCGGGGGCGATCGCCCATCCAAGCCTCCATCCCGTCATGGCATAGGTCTTTGAAAGGCCCGAGATGGTTATCGTGCGCTCGAACATGCCGGGCAGCGACGCTATGGACAGGTGTTTGCCTTCGTAGATTATGCTCTCGTATATCTCGTCGGACATCACGGTGAGATTGCGCTCTTTCGCTATCTCCGCGATCTCTCTGATCGTCTGTTCCGGAAGCACCCCTCCGGTGGGGTTGGACGGCGAGTTCAGGATTATCATCTTGGTCTTCGGCGTGATCGCCTCCCTGACGCGCCTCGGGTCGAGGACGAACGCTTCGTCGTAATATGTGGGAACGTACACCGGTTTCGCGCCCGCCAGGCGTATGCACGCCTCGTACGACACCCAGCTCGGATCCGACAGTATGACCTCGTCCCCGGGATCCAAATATGCCAGCGCGGTCATGAATATCGCATGCTTGCACGGGGTTATCAAAACATTTCGGGCGGTGCAGTGGATGTTGTTCTCGGAGAACGCCTTTGCCGCCACCGCCTTCCTGAGTTCGGGTATGCCTGTGGACGGAGTATAGTGCGTGAATCCCGAGTCGAGAGATCTTACGCAGGCGTCGATGACGTTCTTGGGCGTCGTGAAATCGGGCTCCCCCATCGAGAAAGACACTATGTCCGCGCCCTGAGAATTCAGCAAGCTTACCAGATTGGACAGCGCCACCGTGCCGGACGCGGGAACATCCCTGAGCCTCTTCGAAACCATAATGCCCCCCTTACCGCACGCATATATAATACTTTTTTTGCATCCGTTTCATGCCCCGCGCCGGCGTCAGCTCATCAGAACCTTCAGGTCGCCCGACTCTGCGGCGTCCCGAATGCCCATGGCCATCCTTCCGCCGGTGCTCAGGCCCGGATACACAAGATCCGCGTACGGCGACCCCGATATGAACGGGTTCGTTCCCGCCACGATCCTCGTGGATATCTCGAACACCTTGAACTCCAGCTTGTCCGTGACCACGGTCTCCAGACAGAACGGCCCCCACATCCCCCCGAACAGTTCGTAGGAACGGTTGACGACGTTCTCTCCCATCTCGAACGCCTTCGGAAGCAGCGACTCGCGTATGACGACGGGCGTGTTCCCGGTCACCACGAACGACGGATACAGTCCGCGCCTCTTCGCGTCCTCTATGGACCCCAGCTTATACATCTCGTCGATGTTGCTCTCGTCCCTCCTGTCGATGGACAGCAGCTCCAACGTTCCGCCCTGCTTGCACGCGTATCCGTCCTTCTTCAAAGGATCGTAGAAGAAGTGCAGGTAATACCTCGTGCCCATGCAGTATTCCTGTATGGTGTAAGGCTGGGTGTTGTCGATGGACATCTTGAAGTCGGGGTAGTCCTTCGCTATGAAGAATCCGCGGCCGCCTTTGGCGCCGTGGTATTTGACCATGACGGGTTCGCTGATCTCCCTCGCGTCCGTTATGAGGCGCGGCATCGGAACTCCCGCCGACGTTATCCACTGCCTCTGGCTGTCCCTGTTGGACTCCCACTGCAGGACCGCCCGGTTCCCGTACGACGGGACCTCGTAGTCCTCGAATCTGGACGCGCCCATGTATTCGACGAAGGATCCGTGGGGGATTATGATCGCGTTCTTGTCCAGCAGCTCCCCGCTCCTCTCGTTCAGTTCGTCGAAGTCGCGGTATTTGATTATCTCGTCCGGCTTGGCCAGAGGAAACGCGTCATAGTGCTTGGTGTTGTCTTTTACTGTAAGTCCCAACGTCCTGAAGCCCATTTTGCGGGCCCCGTGAAAGATCTGCAGGGATGAATGCGAGCAGAGAGTGGCCACGGTCATGTCGCCTGTGTCGTATCCTTCCAGAATGCCGTCGATCCTCTTCCTAGGAACCATATTGACTGATTGTGTTCATGCTTTTAAACATTGTCATCCCCACTGTTCGACATCCGCCTGAATGCCCGGGCGACGATGCGGCGCCGTGATGCCCGGACGGTTGAACAAATGTGCGTTTTGATGCATTTTTAAGAGTCTGGCTCATTCCGAGGGCATTCGGCTCGGCGGTTTGGGCGCCTCTGCCACTTTCGGCGACCCCTACTGCTGTTGTTTTATACCATGCTCATGGTATTGAGAATCGCCTCAGGGATGGAAAAACAAAGAGGTCGGGTGCAATGAACGAAGAAGAACTAACTCCGCATTTTGAAGAACTGAAGAAAGAACTCGAAGGGAAGATAACCGACGAGCAGCTCAGAAAAGAACTGAACACATATCTCAACGAATACCGCGTGACGATAGAGGCCGCCAAAAGAGGCATAAAGAGGAAATACGGGGTTGACCCGACGCTCTCTTTCGTCACGGGAGACAGCATCTCCAAGAAGATCTCCGACCTTACGGGGACGGAGATGAACGTAGACATACTCGCGAGGGCGGTCTTCACGGAAAAGAAGACGGTCACCGTCAGAGGGGAGTCCAAGACCATCGTCTCCGGCATACTCGGCGACGAGACCGGCACGGCTCCGTTTACGGTATGGGAGGGCGTGAACGTGGATCTCGTCAAAGGCGAGACGTACCTGTTCAAGAACGCGTACACAAAGAAGTGGAACGAGAAGGTGCAGATCAACCTCGGAAGCCGCGGAAAGGTGGAGAAGCCCGAAGGCGTGAAGGTGGACGTGCCCGACAAGATCATAGCCGCCGAATCGGCCGAGATCAAGATCGGGGACATCAGGGACGGCGCGGGCAACGTGACCGTGACCGGGCGCATACTCTCCGTGGAGACCAGGAACATAACCGTGAAGGGCGAGACCAAGGTCGTTCACTCCGGCCTGATCGCCGACGACACGGGAAAGATCCAATTCTCCGCATGGAATGATTACAATCTCAAAGAGAAGGACAGCATATGCATCAAGAATGCATACATCAGATCCTGGAAAGGAATACCCCAGCTGAATCTCGGGGACAGATGCGAGGTCAGCAAGGTCGCCGATTCCTTCGGAGTGATCGACGCCGCCGCGTCCAGCAGGAAGACCGTGGCCGATATCATGAGCATCGGCGGAGGCCTTGACGTGTCCATCTCCGGCACGGTCGTGGATCTCAGGGGCGGCAGCGGGCTGATAAACAGATGCCCGCAATGCAACCGCTCCGTGCTGAACGACGAATGCACTGCGCACGGAAAGGTCACCCCGGTGTTCGATCTGAGGATGAAGCTGACGATCGACGACGGCACGGGCGCCATCAGCGCAATAGTCAACCGCCAGGACACCGAGAGGATCACGGGCGTGACCCTTGCGGCGGCCGAAGGTCTGGCGAAGGCCCGCGGAGACACGGAGATCGTGGCGAGGGAGATGGCTCCCAAGATCATTATGAAAAGGATCACCGTCACGGGCAATGTGCTCAGCGACGAGTACGGCCCCATGATGATCGTGAAAAAGGTCGAGGAGGCCAAAGTGGACGTCAAAGGCGAAGCCGAGAGACTGTTCAAAGAAGTGGAGGCGGCATTATGAATGCAAGAGAGACCGCGTGGAGGCTGTTCTCGTCCGAACTGAACAGCGCCAGCCATGAGATAAAAGGCGCAGACGAGAAATCCCCGTCTTATGTGGTCACCCGCCTCGGCGCCATGGTGAACAGGGTGCTTGTGGCAGGCGTGCTCACAGAGAAAGAGAATGTCGGAACGGCGGAAGAGCCGATGTGGAGAGGGCGCATACAGGATCTTGCCAGCGGCAACTTCTTCATCAACGTGGGAAGGTACCAGCCCGAGGCGGCGGCGGAGATCGCAGAGATAGAACCTCCCGCGTTCGTGGCGGTCGTCGGCAAAGTGAGGACGTACAAGACGGACGACGACAGGACATTCGTCTCTATACGCCCGGAACGCATCATCAGGATCCCCGAAGAGGTCCGCTATCAGTGGATCTTGGATGCGGCGAGATCCGCCTGGGATCGCCTGAACAGAATGAAGAAGGCCCTGTCGCTCGGAGAGCAGACCGAAGACACATTGATAAAGGCGGGCTTCGGACAAAGAGAGGCTCAGGGCCTGGTCATCGCTTTGGAGCAGTACGACTCTCCGAACTCCGCGGTGTACCTCAAGAACATACAGAACGCCCTGCGTGCGATCCTTCCGGACCGCAACATAGATCTCGGCCTCCCGGAGGATGTCGCCGACGTTCCGGACGAGATCGAGATAGACCCCGCATCCGGCGGCTCCGACCGCAACGACATGGAGGACATCATCCTCCGGCTTTTGGAGGAGTTGGACGTGGGGAAGGGCGCCCCGAGGGACGAGCTTGAAAGAAGAGCGGAGGCGGAAGGCATCTCAAGCATGGAGCTTGAAGAAGTGTCCAACGCCCTCATGGACAAGGGAATGGTCTACGAGCCCAACCTCAGGTACCTGAAACGCATTTAATGGGCCTCACGGCCCGTTTTTTTATTTATACATCACTGCCGAGGCGTATCCCACCACGGAGTTCCTGTCATATCCGGTGGAGTCGAAGGAGTCCGAATATTTCAGCACCTCTACTTTCGAAGGCTCCGCGAACAGCAAGGCCGCGGCCATGGGGCCGAGACCGCACACCGACGCCTTTGTCCTTTCCGCCTCCGCATACATCCCCTCGGCGTCCATCTGTTCCAGCTTCTCCAATATGGGCCTGTTGAGCCTCTCGGCCGCATCTTTGGGCACATAGTGGGACATGTCGCTGGATGCGATAGCGATGACGTCATGCCCTTCGCAGACCTCTCTGAGAATCGAGGCCAGCCTTTTGGCGGATCTTCTGCTTTGATCCCCCATGATGATGGGGATGATGCGCGGATCCGGATCTATGTATTGGATGAAAGGGATCTGCACCTCTATGGAATGCTCCAACCTGTGGGCGGCGGGGCTGTCGGGTATGCGTCTGCCGAGCGCGTCCGCGATCTCTTCGTGCACCCTGCAAGGGCCCAATGGGGTGAGATGATCCTCGCCGCACATGACGATATCGAACGGAACGCCCCGGTGGTCGGGGCCGATTATGACGTACGCCTCGGGAAGACCGTCCTCCGCGATCCTGCGGTATGCGTGTGCGGCGTTCATGCCGGAGGCCATGTATCCTGCGTGCGGGCAGACGGCGGCGGAGATCTTTCTTGAATTTCCGACGCCCGATGGGAGGCCGGGACCCAGCCTGTGCGTGAACGACGCCTCTATCTCCGCAAGGAGGCCCTCTTTGTCGGAGGAATAGAATCTGCCTGCGACTGCCGGATGGCGCATGGCTCGGAATGGCCGCGAAAAGTAAAAGGCTTTGCTGCGGAACAGGCGTTCGCGCAATAATGATGGGGGTTAAGATCCGGCCGCATCCGCGGCTGCCGGCGATCCGTCTGTTTCACACGCCTGCGGCCGGACGTCAGAGAACAGATATCTGAGAAATACGGCCTCAAGATCGCGTATCAGGGCGCCCTCCTGCTCCCCCGCCGCCAGCTTTGAGTATATCTCAAGAATCAGCCGCTCGTCCGCCCTGTCGATCAGCGAAACGTCCAACACGCAGGCGTTCATAAGATCGTTCGGCTGGAATTTGTCCAGCCCTCCGCCAAGCTCTTTCTTGTTCTCTTTCAGAATCTCTTGTGCGGTGGGCGTCAACAGGAAGCAGAAGAGAATGTTCTTCCATCTTTCCATTCCTTTGTTCATATACACCGAGTGAAACGTCGTGAGGTTGGAGACGCCGGCAATGTTCCGCACCACTTTCATGTTCCCGCGCGAAGCTGATGCTATCCATATGTCTGCGGGCCTCTGCTGTTCGGAGGAGTACCACGGCCGTCTGTGGGCGGGCAGATATTTCCCATTGACGCCGCATGACTCTCCGTGCAATATGTACGACTTCACTTCTTCGGAACGGTCGTCTTTTATGTCCAAGATGAAAACGTCCTTGTCTTCATGCTTTATGCGGTCAAAGTCGCTCTGAGACAGACAGCACTTCGAGACGTGGGACGATCTGCATATGCAGGGGGTCAAACATTCCTGCGGGATGCCGGTCTCGGAGATCTTGCTTTTATTGAAGAGGAAATAATCATTGTCTCCCGTGGCTATCCCGCGTCTGACGCCGCAGTATGTTCTCAACGGCACCAGATTGGAGTAGTTGCCTTTTGGCTTGTTTTTTAGGAACGGGAGCCACTTTTCGCTGTTCAGCAGGACATCGTATCCGACTGTCACAGAGCCTTCACCGTCATTCTCTGCGTCGGGCTCGGGGAGAGAGGACTCGTCGGGGACGTTGTAGAATTTGACCGAATTCTTCTCCGACGAGTCAAGGAGCAATATGCAGGCCGTGGTCAATGCGTTGTCGAAGACCTTCCAATCCAGATTTATCACTGTTCTCAGCAATCCTTTCCTGATCATCAAAGACTTTGCTTCCTCTCCGTAACTCGAGTTCAGGAACTCGTTCGGAACGATGAACGCCATCTTGCCTCCGGTCTTCAACTGATATATGGACTTGATCAGGAACAGTACGTACTGGTTCGTGTATCCGCTGAAGCGCACTCCGGTCATGCGCCTGAACGCGTCGTATATGTCTTTGCGCCGGTCGATCGATTGGAACCGGTTGTACGGAGGATTGCAGACGATCCCGTCATATTTATTGCTCCAATCGGAGAGCAGGAAATCTTCTGCACATATGTCGAATGATTCATCGACGCTGAAAAAGTCCAATATGCCTCGGTCGATCTCATACCCGCACGGTCTGCATGTCGGATCGATGGATCTGACCTCTGCAAGGAATTTGCCGTTGCCGACCGCAGGATCCAATATTGTCCCGCCGTTTCCGGCAACCCATCTGCTCATGATGGAAACAATGCCGTCGGGAGTGAAGAACTGTCCGTATTTTTTCACTCTGCCTCTGTCGGCAACAGTGTGGTATTGTTCCTCTTTCGACACATATGCGATAAGCGTTCTGTCGATAAATATCATTCGAAACCGCGCCCAAACCTGCGGGGGCGCCGTTCATCAATTTTTCATAAGGAACCCGCACCACCGATCGTACGCCTCGCGGGTCGAAGCATCGAGATATCCGAGCGCCCTGTCCGCGATATCCTTCGGTATCCCGTACGCGGCCTCTGCTATGCCCCCGGTGATCGCGGCGAGCGTGTCGCTGTCGCCGCCTAGCGAGACGGCGTTGCGGATAGCGTCTTCGAAGTCCGTGCTCTCGATGAACGCGGTTATCGCTTCGGGAACGGTCTCCTGACAGCTTTCGTTGAAACTGTATGCGGGGCGTATCTCATCGAGCGTCCGCGACAGGTCGTATCCGTATCTTGCCTCGATGAGGCTTCCGAGGGATGCTTTGCGTTCTTCAACGTTTCCGTCGACCTCCCGCCCAAGGCGCATGTGCAGGATCGCGTCTGCGACGGCCTGCGCCCCCTTGATCCCTTCCGGGTGATTGTGGGTCGTTTCCGCGCTGCGCATCGACAGCTCGCGCACCTTCGCAAACAATGATTCCCGATCGATGGTTTCTATGTTGCGAAGATCGACAAAAAAACCTACGGGCGAGACCCTCATTGCCGAGCCGTTGCCCCAAGAATTGTACGGTTCGCGGCTGTCGGAATCCAACCACGCCCCGAACTGCATGCCGTAGCCCGCGCTCGGATACTTCCGCCCCCACTTCTTCATTGCGTCGATGAAGTCGTCCGACTTGCCGCCGTTCATCAGGGCCTCGGCGACGGCGATCGTCATCACTGTGTCGTCCGTGAAAAAGCTGCGTGCGGCGAACAGCGGAAAATCCTTCGTTCTGATGTTATTCCATTCGTATACAGAACCGATGATGTCGCCGACCATCGCTCCGAGCATGGTGTTTCACCGTCTCTCTTGACGTCGTGAAGGGGGATCCGACGGATCTCTCCGTCGGATCTTGTTCACGGCAGGCCGAGGCTGTGCGGCGGCAATGCCGCACAAACCTCAGAGCCTTGCTTCAAAGTCTTCGATGCCCATCCTGAAGTCCGCCGGGTCCTTGAGGTCGCCCCTGGCCAGGAGGACCTCCCTTGTGAGGAGCCAGTAGACGCAGGCGAGGGCGCGTCTTCCTTTGTTGTTGGTGGGGACGACGAGATCCACGTTGCGCGTCTCGTTGTTGGCGTCGCACATCGCGACGATGGGGATGCCCAGGTTGAGAGCCTCATTGAGGGCCTGCTTGTCTGCGGCCGGGTCGGTCACGACCAGGACCTCAGGCTCCATGAACCCTGCGTTGACGGGGTTCGTGAGGGTCCCCGGCACAAAGCGCCCTGCGAATGCGGGGGCGCCTACGGCCTTGGAGAACTCCCTTGCCGGCCTCTGGCCGTACTGCCTCGCCGAGACAACGAGTATTCTCTTCGGGTCGTATTTTGAAAGGAAGCTTGCGGCCGCCCTTATCCTATCGTCCGTCTTCTTGACGTCAAGGACATAGAGGCCGTCCTGCCTGACCTTGTATATGAAATCCTTCATGTCCGCGCTCTTCTGCTGCGTTCCGATGTGGACGCCGGACGTGAGGTACAGATCCTCGGCTACCAGAAGTTCGTTGCTGACTGTTATTCCATCCTCTTCGCTCATATGAATTCCTCTTTAACTCCTGACGACCGTGATCGGGATCAGATCCTTTCCAAACTCCAACATGGCGATGTCGATTGGATCCAACATGTCCTCGGGATAATCGATGAGAACCGGGGCGCCATAGGATATCTGCAACGCCCTCGCACCGATTATTCTCGCTCTTTCGAACCTGGTGTATATCATTTTGTCACCGTACAGGATGCCATGGTATTATGATGCCTGTTATAAACTTTTTGGAATTCCCTACTGTTAGTATACACACAAGACCCGCACGCGCGAGAAAAGGCTTTTTACCTGTTATGCGATTGGTCGGGGCATGGCGGACGAGATCATCGTGTGCGCGGCGGCGTTCTTCCTCAGCAGAGGGAAGGATGTGGTGGCCGCCAAAGAATTTGTGATGGGGGTCTCCCTGGATCTCAGGTGGATGTCCGTGAAGGATGCGGAACGCCTTTCTTCCGTTCTTGTGGACAAAGGGGTGCTGAAACGCTCCGGCGACCTTCTGAAGCCCTCCGGCGACCTTTCGTCGGTGGATGTGCCCGCCGCATACCGTCCGAGCGCGGCCCTGTTGGAAAGCCTGCACGCCGAGCCTGCGCCGGCGGAGGCGGATGACATCCTCGGAGACTTGGTGGGCGCGGCCGTGTCGGCCGGCGCAAACAAAGGGAAATTCATCGCCGAGTGCAACAGGACCCGTAAAAGGCTGGGGATCAACATGGAGACGGCCGCGCTCGTGCACCTGAGGGACTTGGGCGTGGACGTCGGCGTGTTCGTCGACAGGGTGAGGAACTCGGTCACTTCTTCTTTATGAAGTCCGCAAGCGTCGGCGGACCTCCGGGTCTGGCGCCGCCGATGGTCCCTCCGGTCTGCACCTGCTCCCTGAGCTTTATCCCCAAGGCCTTCTCCAGCTTCGCTATCATCTTGTCGTCCGGAATGAGGTCGTTCGCCTCGATCTTGGCGAGTATCCCCCTCTTTTCCAATATGGACTTGCCGAATTCTTCGAGATCCATCCCTTTGGCCTCGCGGGCCTCCCGTATGGCGCGCCCGTAGTCGTCCACGAGCTCAAGCGTCGTGGAGCCGGAATAGACGTCGCGGGTCTGCATCCTTTTCTCTCTCTTCTGGAGACGGGCCTCGATGACCGTCCTGCTGACGGGCGGCGCGCCGGGCGCCGGCTGGCCGGGCTGACCTCCCTGAGTTTTGTACTCGTCGCCGAACTTGGCGCAGTCCGGACACAGGTTGAGTTTGATTCCTTCCACCAACATCGGCCGGGCAGGGGCCTCTTTGCCGCACATTTCGCAGATCATCACGTCATGAACACCGCAGTAATAGTTATAATTGACGCGTTGCGGCCTCCCCGTTCGGCGTTCCCCGCCCCGCAAAAGGATTCAATGGGGATTATCCGCCGGCGCGTAGGGAAAAAGTAATTAAAATAAAGCCGTGCATAGCCCATGTGAAGAAGGTAACTAAAAATGGGCGATGCTCTGAACGAGGAACAGAAAGCGAAGATCGTCACGCTGGAGGAGCGCAACGTCAGACTGATGGAGGATCTCCAGAGCGCGGAGAATGAAAAACGCTATCTGGAAGGGGAACTCTTCAGACTGCAGAAGGATCTCGTCCGCGTAAGGTCGGAGCTTGAAAGATTGAAAAGCCCGCCGCTCATCGTCGGCTCGCTGCGGGATATCCTCCGCGACGGGCGCGTGGTCGTCAAAAGCACCACCGGTCCCGATTTCATCGTGACGGTGTCTGAGTACATTTCACCCGGGGACCTTCTTCCCGGCGCAAGAGTGTCTCTCAACAAGCAGACGCTGGCCGTCATGGATGTCCTTCCCGCGCCTTTGGATCCCGTCGTCACGGGAGCCGAGATAATAGACAAGCCTTCGGTGACCTATGCCGACATCGGCGGCCTCAAACAACAGATGATGGAACTGCGCGAAGCGGTTGAGGATCCTCTGCTCAGACCTGAGCTTTATGTGAAGGTGGGCATCGAGCCGCCCAAGGGCGTGCTTCTGGTCGGTCCTCCCGGCACCGGCAAGACCCTCATGGCCAAAGCCGTGGCCAGCGCCACCAACGCCACGTTCATAAGGTTCGTCGGATCGGAGCTTGTGCAGAAATACATCGGAGAGGGCGCGAGGCTTGTGCGCGAGCTGTTCGAACTTGCGAGAGAGAAGGCCCCCAGCATAATATTCATAGACGAGCTGGATTCCGTCGGCGCAAAGAGGATGGACGTCGCCACGTCCGGCGACCGCGAGGTCCAGCGCACCCTTATGCAGCTCCTTGCCGAGCTTGACGGGTTCACGCCCACCAGCGACGTCAAGATCATCGGGGCGACCAACCGCCCCGACATACTGGACGACGCCCTTCTGAGGCCCGGCAGGTTCGACCGCATCATTGACGTCGGCCTCCCGGATGTGGAAGGAAGAACTCAGATATTCTCGATACACCTCGCCCGCATGAACACCGACAAGGACGTCAACCCCAAGAAGCTGGCCGAGGCCGTCGACGGCGCGTCCGGCGCGGAGATCAAGAGCATCTGCACCGAAGCGGGCATGCTTGCGATAAGAGACGGGCGCGACCACATCGAGGTCGGAGACTTCAACGCCGCCCGCGAGAAAGTGATGGGCGCGGGAAGGAACAAGATCAAGTCCGTCCCGGCCTATATGTTCGGGTGAGCCTCACTCGCCGTCCGCGTCCTCTCCTGCGAAGAACAGGAGCTGCGCGGCGGCGTAAATCTCTTCAAGACCTTCACTTTCTGAAGCGGACACCGCACGCATTTCGCCGAACATGCCCACGTTCTCCAGCGCCTTGAACAGCTCCATGCCCACTACCGTCTGAGGATTGGCGTCCTCGTCGAGGAGATCGCCGTACAGCGTGTCCGGGTTCTCGAACCAGCCTATGAGCCTTGTTTTGTCATCGTCGGAGAGAATGTCCGCTTTGGACAGGACGTTCACCATCGGAACGCTGAGGCGGAACTGGACGAGAGCTGAGAGCACGACGGACGAGATGAATCCGTTGGGCCTCTTGCAAAGCGTGGGATCCGCAAGATATACCACCATGGATTTGTCCTTGTCCAACGCCCGGAGTATCGCACCCGACGACTCTCTGAACGCGAACAGCTCCAGCTGCCCGGGGGTGTCTATGAGGACGTATTTGGTGCGTATCCCGGAGAGTATGGACGTTATCTTCTCTATGTGCACGGCGATGAGGTCGGCGGCGGCGATCTGCGCCCCGTTCGGTCCGAGGGAGTACTCGTCCATGACCTCGGAGAGAGATATCCATTCGCGCACGTCGATGTCGGCGGCGTACGGAAGCCTGTCTGCCCCGGGATCCATGTTTATCACTATCGAATCCACGCCGTTGTCATCAAGCCACTCTTTGAATGCCGCCACCATCGTGCTCTTTCCGCTGCCGGCGGTCCCGACGAAATATATGTTCCTCATCGCATCTCCATCTGTTTGGGGGATATTACGTTTATGTTCCGTCCGCCGGGCGGATGCATCGCCCGCGGTGGATTTCTGCCTGCCGGAAGGCCTGCGCCGACGGCGCCGGAATGCGGATCGTGCGGGTGCGGGCGCAGAGCAGATCCATACCGCTGGATATTGGCGTGCGGCGGCTCCTCCGGGCGCAAGACCCATATAATCGTAATGGATATGTGAACCCATGGAAGTTGAAAAATGGCATAATGTCGCATTTGCCTGGGCGGGGATCTTTGCGACGGTATCGTTCGCTATCTTCATCACGCTCGCCACCAACGTCGATTCTTGGGTATTCGGGGAAGATCTTCTCTCTACTCTGAGGCACTCCGACAATGTCGATGCCAGAATATTTCTGAACCTTGGATGCGTCTTCAGCGGGCTGCTGCTGGTGACGTTCGGCACTGGAAACATACTCTACCACAGGAACCACGATCAGTCGGTGGGCGGCGGACTCGTCGCGATCGCCGGCATCGTATTGATATTCATAGGCCTGATCACAGCCGACCTCAGTTCGGAAGTCATGTACAATTATCTCGAAGGTGCATTCGCTACGCTCATGCTTCTCTCCATGGCCGTCTTTGCGGCAGGCAACTGGGTCGCAGACCACAAGGTGTTTGCGGGCATCTCCATGATCCTCTTCGCGTCCGGAGTGGCGACGGTGGTGACGTTCAGTTTTGAGATGATGGAAGCAATCGGGATCTGCATTGGGCTCATCTGGATCGTTATAGAGAGCGTAAGGCTGATGATCGAGAAACCCAACGCTGGCGGCAAGGTCGGTGTTTCAGGCAGGGTGAGGCAATGACGCCTCCGAGAAGCGCCTGGGCAGGCGTTGCGCTTGGGGCGTTCGGCGGCATTCTGTGCATAGTTGCCATGGCGTTCCTGTTCAAACCGGAGACGGACGCAGTGCCCGATATAGGGAGTTATATGCTTCTTGCGGCCCTGTTCTTTGCCATTGCGGGAGCGTTCACAGCGAACAACCAGTGGTCTTGGGACATGCTTCTGTTCGTGACCTTCCTGACGGCGGCTGTTTCGATGGTGCTGACCATCATGGGAGCCATAGACATCTATGGCGGCATCCTGATCTTCGTGATCGCCGCCGCCATTGTCGCGGTTCTCCTGATCCCGTCGTCAAAGACCTGGTTGGACAGACCGAAGCTCTGAACCGGGCGGCGCCGGAATGCGGGCATGTGCGGCGATCCGCAGGCCCGCAGACCCCCGCCGCCGCGGATCGCATCCCCGTGCTCCGGGAATTGCGTATTTCGGCGATCGGGGGCCCGGCGCGGCCTCCCGATATATATCTATTGTCGGATGTAAACTATAAATGCACCGAAATGGTTTTCCACACATGGATTCAAAGTTTACCTTCGCGCTGAGGAAGATAGCTATGTTAGGTGGGCTGGAAGACTACGTTGCGCTGTCCTCCCGCGAATTGGGAGACACGCTCGACATGAGCCAACAGTCCGCCTCGAAGCGCATATTGGAGCTGCTGGACGATAATCTCATAACGAGGGATCTTGGCGCAAGGCGACAGCGCATAAAGATCACGCCCAAAGGAGTGGAGGAACTGAAGGTCGAGTATTACGAATACAAGAAGATCTTTGAACTCGCCGACCAGGTCGTTCTGCACGGCGCGATCACCGAAGGAATGGGAGAGGGAGGATACTACATCTGCCAGCCCAGATACATGGAGCAGATCGAGGCCGCTTTGGGATTCAGACCTTTCGAAGGCACCCTCAACGTCATCGTTGACAAGGAGGACATGCCGAAGCTTGAGATCGTCAGAGGCTCCACGGGCCATCGCATCAGCGGTTTCATTCAGGACGGCAGGAGCTTCGGCAACGTCATAGCCCACCCTGCCAAGATACACAACGTCGAATGCGCGATCGTCATACCTGAACGTTCCCACTACAGCAACGTGATCGAGATAATCTGCCAATACCACCTGAGGCGGACCCTGAAGCTTGACAACGGCGACCGCATCGATGTGAAGATCAAGATCTGACCGCTCTTACCACAGACATTATTATCTCTTTCCCGTCTCCGTCCTCCGACGAATACCCTCTGGTCCAATCGGAGTGCGTGAAGCGCGTCATCACTCTCTCGGGGTGCGGCATCATGCCAAGCACGTTTCCCGCCGGGTTGCATATTCCTGCGATGTTCGATCTTGTGCCGTTAGGATTCCAAGGATAGTCCGCGTCGTTCCCTTCGGGGGTCACGTATCTGAACACGATCTGATCGTTGTCCTCAAGGCGGTCCGCAAGATCCGCGTCCATTCCGAGAAGCTTGCCCTCGGCATGCGCGGACGGTATCGCCAGGATCCTTCCCCGCGGCATCTCGGACACGAGCCTGCAGCGTCCTCTGCTGTCGTTTCTGAGGACCGTCGGACGGCACTCGAAACGGCCCGAGTCGTTGTTGTACAGGGCCGCCGTCGGGAACGGGGTCATCGTCTCTTCCGCCGCAGGCAGGAGACCCAGCTCCACCAGTATCTGGAAGCCGTTGCATACGCCCAGGACGGGCTTCTCCGAGTCCACGAAGTCCCTCAGCCTCTTCCCGATCGAAGATTTGATCCTTGCTCCGAATATTGCGCCCGCGCGGACGTAGTCTCCGGCCGAGAACCCTCCCGGGAGCGCCAGTATGTCGTAGTCTTCGAGATCCCTTCTCAGTTCCGCCGGCGCGTTGCCGGTCATCTGATTGAGATGCACCTTCTCCGGCGCCGCGCCGCACATCCTGAATGCCTCCGCCATCTCGTCTTCGCAGTTGGTGCCCTCTATGCGGAGGACGCACACCCTGACCTCACTCATCGCCGGAACCTCCCATCACATTCCATATCGGATCGTTCCATGCCTTCCTCAGTTCGGAGACCGGGATGTCCGTGCGGATCCCTTTGATCTTCAGGGAGACGCCTTTGGTTATGCCTATGCAGACCGCTCCGCCTCCCATTATGTCTGCGAATTCCTCCGCGTTCTTCCCGTCGATCTCTGCGACCCAGCGGGTATTGCTTTCGGAATACAGCTTGACGCGGATATCTGCGCCGTCCATTGCGGTGAGATCCAATTCCGCGCCGATGCCTCCGGAGATGCACATCTCCGCAACGGCGACGGCGAGTCCGCCGTCAGAACAGTCGTGGCAGCTCAGCACCAGCCCGGAGTCCATCGCCCGGAGCAGATCGTCCATCAGCTTCTTCGCCTTTGGAATGTCGACTCCCGGGACCTTTCCGTCGGATCCGCCGAACTTGCGGAACAGGAGGGATCCGCCCATCTCCCTCTTGGTATCGCCGATGAGGAACAGACAGCTTCCTTCCTTCTTCATATCGGCGGTCACCGATCTTCTGACATCGTCGATGAGTCCGCATGCGAGGATCATCGGCGTCGGGAGTATCGCCCCGCCCGCAGTTTCGTTGTAAAGGCTGACGTTGCCCGACGGTATCGGTATCCCGAGGCCCTTTGCCATGTCGCCGAGGCCTCTGACCGCCTCCCTGAACTCTCCGAGCCTTTCCGGCCTTTCGGGGTTCCCGAAGTTGAGGCAGTCCGTGAACGCGTTGGGCCTCGCGCCCACCGCCACTATGTTGCGGCAAGCCTCGTCTATACAGGACATGCCTCCGTTGTAGGGATCGAGCGCAGTGAACCATGGGTTGCAGCCGATCGCAGCCGCCAGGCCCTTCCATCTTCCCGGCACCGGCATGAGGACCGACGCGTCGCCGGGGCCGGTCTCGTTCATCTTCCCCACCATCGGATGTATGACGGTCGATGCCCTGACCTCGTGGTCGTACTGCCGGATCGCCCACTCCTTGGAGGCGACGTTCGGATCCGAAAGCATCGCAAGAATCACTTCTTTGTCGCCGGGCAGATCGGGGAACTTCTCCTTCGACCCGTCCGGAAACTCCGGAAGAGTGTACGGACGGACGTATACAGGTCCTCCGGTCAGGAATTCCAGATCCATGTCGAATATCTTCTCTCCGTTCCAGAACAGGCGCATCCTCGGATCCGGGATCGTCTTGGCCACGGGAGTCGCGAGGACGTCCCAGAATGCGAACGTCCCGAGCACTTTGTCCACGTTCTCCGGCTTGCAGGTGACCATCATCCTCTCCTGGGATTCGGAGACCCATATCTCCCACGGGGCCAGCCCCTGCTCTTTGAGCGGAACTCTTTCCACATCGACGTCAGCGCCGCATCCGGCCGCCAAGGCCATCTCTCCGACGACGCAGCTGAGTCCTCCGCCCCCGAGATCCTTCATCCCGGTGATGAGATGCTTTTCGTTCACTAGATCGGAAGAG
>JAITQH010000012.1 GCA_031288985.1 Candidatus Methanoplasma sp.
TAAGCCGTATAACTACATTAATTAATCCAGTACACAAAAAGGGAGGAATAAATTAGAATCTTATGCTCTTATCGGCACGAATAATAACCGATTCCATGCTCTTATCGGCACGAATCAATCCATGGTCTGCCTGTCGCACTCAGTCGGAAAGCAGCCAATCTATGACGTTCGTGTGAACTATGCCGTTCTGCGGCTGTCTCTTCACCCGATCCAAAGTGAGGACGGTCTTGGGATGACTGTCTCCGATCGAGCCTAGCGGCCGAATCTCCCTGTCATAGGTCTCATCAGACATTATTGTCAGCGACACCTGATAATATTCCCTGCGGTCGCCCTTATCGGCGGTGAAGTCTATCTCCAGATCCCTGTAGATTCCGACAGAGACGGAATAACCTCTCCTGCGAAGTTCCAGGTATACTGCGTTCTCAAGCAGTCTGCCCAAGTCATCGCCTTTCGACGGCCCCAGATAGGCGTTTCTGAGGCCGGTGTCCACGGCATAGTACTTCTCCTTCGTATTCATATGCTTCTTGCCGACGATATCGAACCTGTTTACACGGTAGAACAGGTACGCTTCCTCGATCGACCGAAGATACTTGCTGACGGTGGCGTGATTAATGTGAAGCTCATTGGCTATGGATCTTCCGCTGGTGACATTGCCAACGTTGGAGAAAAGGAACTTCAGGATGCGGTAGGCTGTGGAAACGTCGATCATACTGTTCCTTGCGGCAATGTCCTTGGTAAGAACAGTGTTGCAGATCCCGATCAGGTGGTCTCTCCTGAATCTTTCGTCCGAATCGGGGTCGATCATCGGCATGGATCCTTTTTTCAGATAATCCTCGAATCTCGTGTTCACGTCGCGATATTCGTCGATGCCGTGCACTTCAAGATATTCTTTGAAGGACAGAGGGAGAATGTCGATCTCAATGTATCTCCCCGATATGAAAGTAGACAGTTCGGATGACAGCAGGAATGCGTTCGACCCCGTGATGTACACGTCCGCATCATAACTGACCATCAATGCATTAACCGTGCGTTCCCATCCATCCACCCTCTGGACCTCGTCAAGAAACACGTATACGCGTTCGTCGTGGGACACAGACGACCGTATTGCTCCGCTGAGGTCTTTGTGATTCATTATGTCCTCTGCCTTCTCATCCTCCAGATTGAGATAGAAAATACGGCTGTCATCCACTCCGAGGTCTTTGAGGCGCCTTATGAATTGAAGCATCAGCGTGGACTTCCCGCATCTGCGGACGCCGGTGATTATTTTGGCGACATCCGTCCTGTCCAATCCTTCTTCCAATCTTTTCAGGTCGTCCTTTCTGAGAACCTCTTTCATGTGCATGTCATCGAATACTGCCTATATAATGGATATTAGATTATCCAAAACACTCAAAAAATCACATTTTGGATAAAACAATATCCAAAATTACCGAAACGAATCCACGGCGCAGGCAGACATCACAGTATAATCCCAATTAAGAACCATAATAGGTGAGCAAGAGGCAACTGGTCGAAACCGTTGCAAGGGGTCGCCTCCTGCTATGATTGCGCATCATGATGAATGTATATGAAACATTGTTCGATTCTGTCGGTTAAGCCGTCAGTTTCGTGAAATTCAGGTTGCCGCCAACGTTTGCCGCACGCCTTAATCCGTGTCGGAGAGGTTAGACGCGGGCGAGCGAGACCGCTTTCTCCAGAACCTTTGCGGCGTGGTCGGCCGCCCTGACGTTCTTCCACGCGGCCTCCACGATTCCGTCCTTTCCGACGATGAACGTGGATCTCAAGGCTCCTTCGGCCTCCTTGCCGTACATGACCTTCCTGCCCCAGGCTCCCGCCTCCCCCATGAGTTCATGGGTCGGGTCGCTCAGGAGCTTGATCCTCAGAGCGTTCTTGTCGCGGAACTTCGCGTGCGTCTGCGGGAGGTCTCTGCTGACCCCGATCACGGGAATGTTCCGCAGCATGAACTTGGGGAACAGCGCGGAGAACTCCTGCGCCTCCCTCGTGCATCCGGGAGTCCCGTCCTTGGAGTAGAAGTAGATAACATACCTCAGACCCTCAAGGGAGCGGCTGTCGAAACTCTCTCCGTTCTCGTCGGAAAGGACGAAACCGGGAAACCTGTCTCCGACATCCATCAGAACAGGCTCCCCGCCCTTCCGGCCGCCGCCGAAAGATCGAACTCCAGCATCAGGACGGGGTGCGTCATCTCGAAGTCGGTTATGACCTTCGGCGACAGCTCGCCGAATATGCCGATCTCGCTGCCTTCCGAGATGACGGACGCTCCTCTTCCGTCAACGAACGCAGGCAGGGACGAGGCTTCGATGCTGTGATCGGCGCGCATCTCCCTCAGGATGCCTTCCGAGACGGATTTTATCTCTGTGAACGTGGTCTTCGACGCGGTGTGCAGGGCGCAGAGCCTCAGAGAGATCCTGTGATCCCTCAGCACGTAGCCGATCTCGAATATCCTCTGCGGGAGGTCTCTGTGCTTGTTGTGCTTCAGGATCCTCATGAGGCTGGGCATGAGGTGCGACCTCAGGCAGGTATGATCCTCGGTGATCGGGTTGAGAACCTTGGTCGCCGGCATCTCGGGAAGCCCGGAAAGGGTGAATTCGTCCTTGGGGTTGCTGAGTGTGAGCGTGGTGACCTCCGTGAACCCGAGCCCGATGAGCACGTCCCTCAGGCTCTCCGACAGCGACGTCTCCGGGCTGAGGCGGCCTGCGGTCTGCACCATCCCGTGCTTCCCTCCGAACCTCTCAAACCCGTATCCGACCGCCGCGTCCTCGAACACGTCGACCGTGTGCATTATGTCGAGCCGCGTCGCAGGTATGCGGACGTTCACAGAATCGCCGGAGGCCGAAGCATCCATCCCCATCTTTCTGAGCGCGTCCTCCATGCCCTCCGGCCCGAGGGATATTCCCAGGAACTTCTCGCATTCGGAGACGGACACGGAACGTTCGGCGGGGGTCAGATCGGGGGAGATGCGTTCGCTCCCGTCGTCCAGTATGACCGCTTCGATGCTTCCTCCCCTCTCCGCCAGCGCGGTGGCCACGATGTCCAACGCGCCCTTGACGGCCTTGGCGTCCGTCCCGGTGACATCAATGAAAAGATTGCGTGAGCCCACTTTGACGGTGGTGAGAGAGCCGTTGATGATGGGCGGGAACGAGAGAACGTCGCCGTTGGCATCGGTGATTATCGGGAACAGGGAGCACCCTTTCAACAGATGGGCGTACTCCCTTCCCTTGTCGTTCTCCGAAAGTATCCGTTCCGGGCTCATGGGCTCCGTCATCGCCAGAGGGACGAAGCATATGTCCTCCGCAGGAACGGCGCTGTATCTGAACGGCGGAACGACCCTGTCAAGATCGTGGATGCCGATGGCGAACTTGCTTCTCTTTCTGCCGATGGTCATATGCAGCTTCTCCTGAAGCTCCATCATGGATCTCAGCAGCGCGTCGTCTATCGTTATGTCCCTCACGATCGCGCAGGAGAAGAAGGGCCTGATGCCTCTGACGCTCCCGTCCACGACCGCTCTGACCGAAGGTTCCCGGACGGGATATTCCTTCAGGCCGGTCTCTATCGACAGGAACGCCCTGAGGGATCTCGCCAATCCCTCCACCGAGAACAGATCCGGACGGTCGGGGAAGAATTCCACCGACATCTCGTCCGCTCCTCCTTCGGTGTCATGCATATCCGCGCCGATCAGAGGTATTCTCTCGACGAGCGTCTCCTGCGGGACCTTCTCGCCGAGCAGGGAGCAAAGATCGCCGTAACTGAAATTGATCACGGGCATCGCATCATCTCCCGAGTTCGCTGTGCGCCTTGCCGAGATGCCCGGCGGTCTGCGCGGCTATGGTGGACAGCTCCCCCGCCAGGACGGTGGCCGCGACTATCTCCGAGAATTTCCTCGCCCCGCCGTCTCCGAGGCATCCGATCATCCTGAGCGCCTCCGACTGGCACGGAAGCCTTGTGCCTCCGCCTACGGTGCCTACTTCGACGGACGGCATGCGCACTGCAATGTAAAGGTCGCCGTCCACGTTCTCTATTGTAGTGACGGTCATGCTTCCCCCCACCACTTGGGCGGGATCCTGCCCGGTCGCGATGTAAACGGCGGCGACCATGTTGGCCGCATGCGCGTTGGCGCCGATGGTCACTGCCATGGCGCTCCCGACCATGTTCTTGCGGTATCCCGTCTCAACAATCGATGCCGTGTCGGCCCCCAGCCTTCTGAGGACGATCTCGGCGGGTATGAGGGCCTCCGCCACCACGGTCTTGCCGCGGCCTTTGATCATGTTGATGGCAGCTGCCTTCTTGTCGCTGCACATGTTGCCCGAAACAGAGACAAGGACCGCACCCGTTCTCTCCTCGATGACCTTGCACGCGGTCTCCGTCGCTATGGTCGCCATGTTCATCCCCATCGCGTCTCCTGTGTCGTAAAGGAACCTCAGGAACAGGTTCCTTCCCGTGGGGTACGGCTCGACGGACACGAGCCTGCCGTGGCTCGTGGTGGATGCGGCGCTCGCGGCCAATGAGTCGAAATTCCCCTCGATCCAATCCATGACCTCCCTGGCGTGGCCGATGTCCCTCACGCGGAACACGGGGGCGCGGGTCATATTGTCCCAAAACACCCGGGTCTTGGCGCCTCCGCCGTCGTTGATGACGCTCATGCCTCTGGCCACCGAGGCGACGAGCGCGCCTTCGGTGGTGGCCATGGGAACGATGAAGCGTCCGTCGGCGTAATCGCCGGATATCTGCAGAGGTCCGGCGAATCCGAGCGGTATCTGCACCGCGCCTATCATGTTCTCTATGTTCTTGGAGGCCGTCTCCGAACTGAAGCAGTACTTGGATATGCTTTCCAGGCTGGTTCCGGTGAACTCCTCCACAGCGCGGCGTCTGTCATCGACGTCTGCGTGGGCGTATCCTCGGTTCTTCAGGCCTTTCTGTTCCGACATGCCCCTTCATAGTTGTTTCGATAATATAACTATCTAGCGTCGGCGGTTTTGCCGATTTCGGAAGCCGTCCCATTACGAACGCTTATTACATCGTACGCAATCACAGACGGTATGGAGGGCAAGAGCGAAGATCTGCATAAAGACAAATATGCGAAGGGGGTGTTTCGCGCCATTTTGATGGCGGGGGAGACCGTGCAGGATCGGTTTGACAACATAATTGTGAAAGTCTTTCCGGCGTTTCTCGCGGCCTGCGTCGTTCTGATAGTCTTCCTGACCGCATATCTCGGGAACTTCACTTTCGTCGGAGTAATTTACTCCATATGTCTGGGGTTCGTTCTGGGATTCGCCGTCCTCGGATTATTCTGCGCGATCCTTTCCAACCGCGGCGTGGTGAACCCGGTCTATGTGATAGCGCTCATTGTCGGCTTGCCTGCCATGGTGTCCATACTGTTCTACAGATTCGGTTCGCTGATGGGGCCGAACAACTTCCTCGTAAGATTCTTCGATATGTTCGGCGGAGACGTATCCTTGGGTTCTCTGATGCTGAGCACGTACTCCATAACGCTGATGATGTTCCTGGTGGGATACGGGGTCGTCTCCGTTATCGTAGGATATTTCAGGACATACTTTTACCGCGTGCTGCTGTCTCTCAAATCCCCCCCGGCGGGCAGAAAGAACCACATCCCAGAATGGCTCTTCCAGATACCGGACATAATCGACATTGAGAGAGTGGAGTTGGAGCCGGAAGAGGACAACGGAAGATTCAATACGGAGCTTTTCATCAACACCGCCGTAAGTCTTTTCGTCCTGGGGATGGTGATATGCTCGTACATATTCCTCAACCCCGTCTTCCTTCGGGCGATGCCTTTCGAGGAGATGCTGTTCATAGGAGTCCTCATCTCATTGTTCATATCGCCGCTCATCATCCCATGGAGCATAGTCAAATCCATAGGCGCCAAGGTCGTGTCCTCCGCCCCCCGTCCGTTCTATCTGTGGAAGGGCATGAGGGGCAGACTCTATCAGGGATTCTTCGCGATCACGTTCTTCATGATGCTTCTGACGGCGTCCATATATTTCGGCATGGATCTCTTCAGAATACTCACCACGTACGTGGGTTATATGATCTTCATGGGCCTGATATCAGTGATCACCTCGTTCGTGTACGTCAACGTGTATTACACCGGGTTCAAGGAAGGCATAATCAGAAGCTATACATCGTCCGTCGGGGACGAAGGAAAAGACAACTAATATTAACGCGCCCGCCAATCGGCGCGCATGAGTTCTCCCGCCGAAGAGGCCGTGAAGAAAGCGAACCGCCTGGCCGACGGGGGAGACGGCGAGGCCGCCGCCAAGGTCCTGGAGGAATATCTTTCCGGGGATCCGGACAACAGGGACGCCCGCCTCCTGCTGGCCCGGACGGCGGTGTACGTCCTGAAGGACGCCGACAGGGGGATAGCGCAGCTCGACATCATTCTTGAACGGCATCCCGACGATCCCGACGCGCTGAAAGCGCTTGCGACGGTCCTCATGAAGAAAAAGAAGAACAACAAGAGGGCCGACGAGTGTTACAGAAAGCTCACGGAGACATGCCCCGACGCGGAAGTGTACAACGCCTATGCGGTGTTCCTCAGGATGCAGATGCTTGACTTCCAAACCTAAATCTTCGGATTGTGCAGGCTACGTGATTTCGATCGCGCCCGTCTAAGGTTTTTGTTTATA
>JAITQH010000053.1 GCA_031288985.1 Candidatus Methanoplasma sp.
ATTCGAGGATATATTATTTTGAGAACGACGGAGCCTCCGAGATGTACATGGGGTCGTCGGACATAATGCCCCGCAATCTCATTGCAAGGGTCGAGGTGCTGTTCCCGGTAAAGGACAGGAAGATGCTCAAAGCCATCAGAGACAACATCCTGAAGATCCATCTGGCCGACAACGTCAAAGCGAAGCGCCTCATGCCCGACGGATCGTATGTTCCCGTCAAGGGCGTGGGAAGGAGGATGCGCTCCCAGAAATGGTTCATAGACAACAGGGGAAGCTGGCATGGATGACTGTTCGAAGACGGCGGCGTTCATCGACATAGGAACGAACTCCATACATATGCTCGTCGTTCGCTTCTTCGAAGGATGCATGGGGACCCCCGTGTTCCAAGACAAGGAGACCGTAAGGCTCGGGCAGAGCCTCTATAAGACGGGAGCCATCGATCAGGAGACGATAGACAAGGCCAGGCTCGTCATGTCCAGATTTGTCCGCATGTCCCGGGACATGGGCGCGGAAGAGATCGTCGCCTGCGCCACCTGCGCCGCGAGAGAGGCGGAAAACTCCCGCAGCCTGATAGACGCACTGGAATCGGAGGGGGTGGACGTGAGGGTCATATCGGGGCTGGAGGAGGCGCGCCTGATAAAGCTGGGCGTATTCGGCCCCGAAGGCCCGCAAAAGAGGTCCCTGAACATCGATATCGGGGGAGGAAGCACCGAGATAGCTCTCTGTGCGGGAAAAGAAGACATCCATCTTGACAGCCTCAGCATCGGTTCGGTGAGGTTCGCATACGGAGCCGGCGTGGATCTGGATCACGCTATGACCTTTCAGGAATACGACTTTCTGAGAAGGAAGGTGGATCTGCTGTCGTACCGCACATGCAGGAAGGTCAAGGAGGCAGGGTTCGAGCGCGCTTATGGGTCGTCGGGCACAATGATCGCCTTGGCGGAGATGTGCGCCGTGCGGAGAGGGGACGGAGACGCGTCGTATATGATGTACTACGAGGTGGTCCAGCTCATGAAGGGGCTGTATTCCAAGAGCGTTGAAGAGAGGCTTTCGGTGCCCGGAATGAATCCGTCAAGGGCGGACATCATAGTTTCCGGAGGGGCCATCGCGGAGGAGCTGATGTATCTCCTGGGCATAGATCGGATAGAGATAAGCCCGAACGGGATGAAACAGGGCATGGAGATCGACTACCTGATGAACAGGGGCCACACGGAATTCGACGTGAAGGACTCGTCCGTAACATCGCTGGCGAACCGATGCCATTACGACAGGGCGCACGCGGAGAACGTGCGGAGGAACGCGCTGTTCCTGTTCGACAGCATGAAAGGGGAAGGCCTTCATGCCATGGGGGGCGGGATGAGGGCACTCCTGTCATACGCGGCGACGCTGCACGACATCGGAGAGTTCATAAGCTATACGAGGCACAACATACATTCGTACACCATAATTCTGAACTCGTACCTTCCCGGGTTCGACAACAGAGAGCTTAGGATCATGGCCCTGATGGCGCGGTTCCATCACAAGAAATTTCCCCGAAGGGACTCCAAGTACCTGGAAGACATGAATCCGAAAGAGAGGGACGAGGTGCTCATGTGCGCCATGATCCTGAAGATAGCAGACATACTCGACCGCCACCACAACTCGTCGGTGACGGAAAGGGTCATTGAGACGATAGACGGGGATGCGGTGCTCACCATCGGATCTTCCGAGGACATAAGCATGGAGGTATGGAAGCTGAACACGACGAAAGAGGAGTTCTTCGACGTGTTCAGAAGACCTCTTAAAGTGGTCAAGGTTGCGCTTTGAGATGCCTGCCGTCGCAGAACGGCTTGTTTCCAGACAGTCCGCAGCGGCACAGGGCCACGCGGTTCCGCACTTCATACGTCTTGCCCGTCTCCGACTCCACAGGGATGCCGCCGGTGACTCTTATGGGCCCCTCCCTTCTCGGCGTCACGGTGGCGACGATCTCTTTCGGCAGCGGTTCTTCCGAAAGTTTGCCGTCAATGCGCAGCACGAGGCTTCCTCCCGCACAGTCCGAGCACTGCTGTTTCGCGGCGTCAATGGTCTTTTCCTTCTTGATCGCTGCGGAGATGCTGTATTTCGCATGGCAGAAACCGGAGCCGGTGCAGAGCGCGGGATCCTGAAGAAGCTCCACTCCGGAGACGCCCTTCTCCGTGTTCGCGCGATCCTCATATCCGTTGAGGGGGGCGGTCTCGGCGCCGTCAAAACCCTTTGAGTGGGCGTTGTCGCAGAATGGCTTGTTCTTGGATTTGCCGCAGCGGCACAGAGCATAGATCTCGTCGGGATAGAGCCTCTCGCCCTTCTTCCACTCCAGCGACCTCCCCAGACCATCTATCTTTATTGCTCCTTCAAACAGCGGAGGAGACCCGTACACCATGTACGGCCCGTCCTTCGTAACCACTATTCTCATATCGTCTGACATAGGACAACGTTTTGAAATGAGACTCGGAGTATTTATAGGCTGTATCCGCGGACCGCAGTCCGGCCGCCGGAGATGAAAAGATCGGCTTGCCGATCAAGGCCATCTGTACGCGGAGTCGAACAGAGCGCTCCAAAAATCCTTGGGAGGTTCGTTCCCATTCCTGGGAGGGGATGCGGACCCGTTCTGGTTGTTGGCGGTAGCCTGCATCTGAGTCTGCAACAGGCCTGCGGCAGGCATGTTCTTATTCCGAACGACGGGCTTGGGCTTCACGGCCTGAGGCTGTCCCTGGCGCCTTGCGCGGGCGTCTCGCAAGTTCTTGGCAGCCTTGGATTTCAGCGTCATGAAGGCGATCATGGTCTCATCCTCGTTGCCGAGGCTGAAGACCATCGTGCCGTGGCGGTGTCTGACCACAACCTTCTGTTCGATCTTGCTTCCGATCGGGGCATACTGCATGGATGCGCCGCTGTCCCCGCCCACCGCCATTCCCGCCTTGTACGAAGCGGAAGCCGTGCCGCGCGGAAGGTCGCTCCTCATGTCAACGGCAAGAACGTCGGCGTACGCCACGGTGTATCTTCCGCCGGGGACCTTGAGAGTGAATCTGTCCGCATCGAACTCTATCTTGCGCTCGCCGCCCGCAATTAGCGATGCGGCCGAGGCCAGCGCGATCACGCCGAGAACGACGCAGAACAACAGTATTGCATCTTCGTTCTCAGCCGTCAGGACCGACAGCGCGGCCGCGATCCCAAGAATCGAAATCAAAATGACATACGCCGCGCCTTTCACGGTGCAATATGGCACTTCGAGGATTA